>NZ_DF968370.1:0-79376 GCF_001270025.1 Streptomyces azureus
GGCATGGGTATACGCACGTTCCTCCGCCGCACGGCCCCAGGCGTGGCACCCCCGCCGCTCCCGCCCTTCGCCGCCGCCGCAAGCACCATCCGCGTCCCCGCCACTCTCACCACGGCCCTGCGCCACACGACGGCGGAGCTCCGGCAGCGCCTGGCCCACGGATGGCGGCCGGCCGTTCCCACGCGCGCCGGCGAGGTGTCCGCCGCGACCGGTCGCACTGGCGCCGGTGACGCGATGGCCGTCCCGGGTCGCACTGGCGCCGGTGACGTGTCCGCTGCCACAGCAGGCCTCACCGGCCCCGGCGACGTGTCCGCCATCCTTGGTCTCACCGGCGGCACAGCCACTGCCGCCCAGCACCCAGGCAGCGCCGATCGCCCCGGCAGAACCGGCCGCCCCTGGGCGGACCTGGCCCGCAGCTACCTGACGCTCGTCCTCACCCTGCTCCCACGACCCCGCCCCGCGCACACCACCATCACCGTGTACATCGCGAGAACCGAGCCCCTCAGCGAGCGGCCGGCCGACTCGGCTCCGCGCCGTCGACGCGACCAGGACCGTTCGGGGCCGGGTCCGGAACCGGACGCCACACCCTGACCCCCACGGCGTACAGCAGCAGCGCCGGGGCGAGACCCGCGCCCGCTCCGAAGCACACCGTCGGAATGATCTCCCACGGTTTCGCGCTCGAGCCCCAGTAGGCCCACCACCGCGACGCCCGCTGCACCGCGCCCATCATCGCGAAACCGCCGATCACCGCGCCGGCCAGCCACCGGTCCCGCACCGACAGCGCCGGGACCCCGACCGGCACGCGCGCAGGCGCCCGCCGCACGGCCTGCACCAGGAACCCGGCGATCACGACCGCGGCCACCGCCGAACCGCCGTACTGCAAATACCAGTACAGCGGCGAGCCCGCCACCTCCCGGCCCAGTACCGGAAACACCCGCATCCCCCACCGGTCGAGATGGGTGAACGCGTCCCACACGACGTGCGTCAACGCGCCGAGCACCGCGGACACGTACCACCGCAGAACCAGGGACGCCCGCACACGCGCGCGGGGCGCCCCGCACCGCACCAGCGCGGAAACCCGCCCCTGCCGGGCCTGCGGCAGCAGCGCCACCAGCGGTTCGCGCACCAGCAGCCACAGCCCCACCAGCGCCCAGGCGATGAGCACATCGACCGTGAACACACCCGGGAACGAGTGCGTGACGTCACCGAACTCCATCGCCCCGGACACCACACTCGCCGCGTAATAGGTCATGTCGGGCGCGAAGGAACCCGCCACGAGCACGGCGGGCACGAGCGGGCCCCGGCCGGTGCCGTCGGTGCGTACGGCGGGCAGTACAACTGCCGCGTGGCTCAGCGTGAACGGCAACTCGGCTCCTCGTGACGGTCGTTGTCAGGGTGGTCGGAAAGGGCCCAGTATGCGGGATGCCGAACACCGGCCGCCCACCACGCTCGCCACATGACCAACTGGTGAAAAACGGGCACGAACGGGTGCCCGAGCAAATGAAGTTGTCGTAGGGTCGCCAGGGTCACCGTGCCGGTGGCAGGAGTCAGGCCCGTCGGAGGGCAACCACTCGGGCCGGTCGATCGTCACAACAGAGCGAACGCAACAGAAGTACGCGTACGCAACACAAGAGCGCGACAGACAGAGACGGGCGCTCGGGCGTCCACGGGAGGGGTTCACTCTATGGCGGCGCAATTCGGCAGGAGGCTGCGCAAGGGGGCGGCAACCACCGCCGTGGCCGCGGTCGCGGTCGCGGCCCTGTCCGCCTCCCAGGCTCCGGGCGTGAACGACCACGGCAGACAGACCGCCGCGGACGCCACACCCTCACCCGACGCCAGTGCCTCCGACGGCAGCGCCACCGGCAACTCGCCGTACTACACGGACCTGCCGCCGCTCAACAGCCCGAGCCCGTCACCGAGCACCGGGCCGGGGCCCACCACCCCCGGCACCTCCGAGGCGGGCATCCCCGCGACCGTCCTCGACGCCTACAAGAAGGCCGAGGCCGCGCTGCGCGACGCCAAGCCCGGATGCAACCTGCCCTGGCAACTCCTCGCGGCCATCGGCCGGGTGGAGTCGGGCCAGGCCCGCGGCGGCCGCGTCAACGCCGAGGGCACCACCATCTCGCCGATCCTCGGCCCGCAGCTCGACGGCAACGGCTTCGCCCTCATCAAGGACACCGACAACGGCGCCTACGACGGCAACAGCACCTACGACCAGGCCGTCGGCCCCATGCAGTTCATCCCGTCCACCTGGGCCTGGGCCGGTCGCGACGCCAACGGTGACGGCAAGAAGGACCCCAACAACATCTACGACGCCGCGCTCGCCGCCGGCCACTACCTCTGCCGCTTCAACTGGGACCTGTCCGACCAGAAGGACCTCGACCGCGCGATCCTCAGCTACAACAACTCGCGGGAGTACCTGAACCTGGTCATGCGGTGGCTGGAGTACTACCGCAAGGGCACGCACGAGATCCCCGACGGCACCGGCACGCTGCCCGACAACCGCAGCGACAACGGGGCCGGGGCGAGCCCCAGTCCCTCCGCGCCTAGCACGCCCGGCACGCCGGCTGCGGGCGACTCCAAGCCCAAGCCCAGCCCCAAGCCCGAAAAGCCCGGCGGGGGCGGCACGACGAAACCGAAGCCGCCCGCCACTCCGCCCAGCACCCCGCCCACCACCCCGAGCACGCCGCCCTCGACGTCTCCCACCCCCACCGACACGGTGCACCACCTGGAGGACGCCGGGACCGCGAAGCTCACCGCGATGGCGGGCGACACGTTCACCAAGCGGATCAGCACCCGCGCCGAGACGAAGGCCGGCAAGGCCGTCGGCAAGGTCAGGATCCGCTTCACCATCGTCGGCGACACGGACACCACGTTCGCGGGCGGCGAGAGCGTGGCCACGGTCGCCACCAACAGCTCCGGGGTGGCCGTCGCACCCGCGCTTCAGGCGGGGGAGAAGACGGGCGACGTCACCGTCCGGGCCACCGTCGTGGGCCGTATGGTCGCGGGCCTCGACTACACGGCCACCGTCACCGAGCGCGCCGCCGACGCCCTCGCCCGCACCGGTGACGCCGTGCTGACCTGCACCCCGGGCGGCGAGTTCGCGAACCAGGTCGAGGTGAAGGCCACGTACAAGGGCGCCGTCGCGGACGGCGTCGCGGCCACCGCCACGCTGATCAAGTCGGAGGACGACCCGACCGCCAACGACAAGGGCCCCTTCTTCAAGAACGCCGAAGGCAAGGCCGTCCGCACGCTGACCGGCCTGAAAACGGACGGGAAGGGTCTGCTGAAGCTGCCGAAGCTCTACGCGGACGACACGACCGGCGCGTTCCTGCTCCGCATCAACACCGAGGGCGGAGCGACCCTCACCGTCGAACTGACCGTGGCGGCTGCCGAGACGTCCTCACCTGGCCCGTCCACGAGCCCGTCGGCCAGTCCGAGCGTGTAGCTCTCAGGTACGACGGACGACGCCCCTCTTTCAAGAGGGGCGTCGTTTTTCAGGAGGGGTGCGTCGTTGTGCGTGCAACGTGTTCTCATCTCCGCCGCCCGTTGCTACGGTGCCGAGAAACCTGACGGTGTATCAGCTCGACCCGTGGGGAGGCCCCGTATGCGCGCCCTCGTCGCCGCCGCCACCGGTCTCGCCGTCGCGTTCGCCGCGGTCCTGACGCTGACCGCCCTCGGCACCCCCTCGGGCGGGACGTCCCCGAAGCCGCTGCTGACGACGGTGCCCGCACACCCCTGACCGCCCGCCCGGGAGGGAGGCCGAGATGCGCCGCAAGGCCGGCCTGGTCCTGCTCGCCCTCGCCGTGTTCTTCGCGGCCCTGTCCCCGTTGCTGCGCTGGTACGCCTTCCCGCGCCTCGCGAAGGTCCCCGCGAACCAGTACCAGGACATGGTCCTGGAGGCGGAGAAAGCCACCCTCCTCGACTACGGCACGATGCGGGCCCGCACGGTCCCCAAGGTCACGATCGTGCAGACCCTCAAGGGCAACGTCGAGGCCTCCGAGCGGATCGAGGAGTCGGCGGGCCGCGACGTGGTCGTCTGGGACGGCCTGTCCTACGTCGTCGGCCCCGACGGCGAGATGGTGTCGAAGATCCCCGAGCGCTACATCTTCGACGCCCACACCCAGGAACCCGTCCACGCCACCGGCGAGATGGTCGACGGCGACCCGGTGCGCCGCGAGGGCATCGAGTTCAAATGGCCGTTCCTCACGGAGAAACGGGACTACGAGTACTTCGACGCCCAGGCCCGCGTCACCGCCCCCATCCACTACAAGGGCACACAGGACTTCCGCGGCCTGGAGGTCTACTACTTCGAGCAGACCATCCCCTGGACCAAGGTGAGGATCCCGAAGACGCTGCCCGTGGAGGGCCTCACCCCCGAGTCGGTCGCCGACACCGGCACCACCCGCTGGTACACCACGGTCCGCAAGTTCTGGGTCGAACCCCTTACCGGCGCCCCTGTCTACGGAGAGGAACTCCACAAGGAGGAACTGCGCGGCGGCACCCTCCTCGGTGACCGTGACAAGGTGACCGCGTTCGCCGGGCACGTGAAGATGCGCGAGGACTACATCACGCACACGGTCGACCTGGTGAAGTCCCAGCGCCTGCTCATCCTGCTGATGACGTCCCACCTGCCGTGGGGCTCCCTGGCTCTCGGCGTCCTCCTGCTGGCCCTCGCGCTGTACCTGGAGGCCCGCAGCCGCCGCCCGTCCGGCCCGGTTCCCGCGGAGGCCGGAGAACCGTCACCGGTCAGCGCCTGAGCCGGGCGGTGGTCAGCGCCTGCGCCGGGCGCTGGTGTGCCGGGTCGGCTCGGCCCCGGCCGGGTCCTCGGGCCACGGATGCTTCGGATACCGCCCGCGCAGCTCCGCCCGTACGCCCTTGTAGCCGTCCTTCCAGAACGAGGCGAGGTCGGCGGTGACGGCGGCCGGCCGCCCGGCCGGGGACAGCAGATGGACGAGCAGCGGCACCCCCGCGACCCGCGGCGACTCCTGAAGCCCGAACATCTCCTGCAACTTCACCGCCAGCACAGGCTGCTCGGGCCGGGAGTAGTCGACGCGGATCCTCGACCCGCTCGGCACGGTGATCCGCTCCGGGGCGAGCTCGTCGAGCCGCCCGGCATCCCCGGAGGCCCAGGGCAGCAGCCGCGCGAGCGCCTCCCCGGCGTCGATCCGCGCCAGATCGGCCCGCCGCCGGGCCCGGCCCAGCTCCGGCTCCAGCCACTCCTCCACGCGCGCGTGCAGCGCGTCGTCGGAGACGTCAGGCCACGGTTCACCGAGGTGCAGCCGCAAGAACGCGAGCCGCCGGCGCAGGGCACCGGCCTCCGGCGACCACCGCAGCACCCCGAACCCCTCCCGCCGCAACCCTTCCAGCAGCGCACCGCGTACGAGCCCGGGATCGGCGTCCTTCAGCGGCCGCACCGCCAGTTCCACGGCCCCCAGCCGCTCCACCCGCCGCGCCACGACGTCCCCACCGTCCCAGCGCACCTCGTCCCGCTCCTCCAGCAGCGCCCCCGCGGCGAGCCGGGCGACCCCTTCGTCGACCACGGCCCCCAGCCGCACGCGCGCATGCCCCTTGCCGACGGGCCGGTCGGCCATGGCGACAGCAATCCAGGGCGAACCGCGCAGCGTGCTCCCGTCCGCGGCCTCGGCACGGGTTCCGGACGCCATGAGATACGACCCACCGTCGGCCTTGGCGACACGCTCGGGAAAGGCGAGAGCGGCGACGAGCCCCACCTGGCGTTCTTCCGGGGCGTTCGCCCACGCGTCGCGCCGTGCCTCTGGAGGCGAGATAGGGGCGGGAGGGTGGGAAACGCCTGAAACGACGGCCCGCAGCCGCCGAACCTCCGCCCGCCACCGTCCGGAATAGGCCTCACCCCCACGCCGAGCACGACGCAACGCACCCGCCAGATCATCCCCGTACTCCCGCGGAGCCTCCTCACTGAGCAACGCGATGACCTCAGCGGCCCTCTCCGCCCCGACCAAGCCGGACCCGTCCAGCAACGCCCGCCCCAACCGGGGATGCAACCCCAGCCGAGCCAGCGCAGCACCCCGCTCCGTGGCCCGCCCGACGGAGTCGACGGCCCCGACCGCCGCCAGCACCTCCCGCGCCGCCGCCATCGCCCCACCCGGCGGCGGATCCAGCAACGCCAGCCCGGATGCGTCCGGATCCCCCCAGCACGCCACCTGAAGCGCGAACGCCGTCAGGTCGGCCACCTTGATTTCCGGCGAGGGAAAACGCGGCAGACGCGCGTCCTCGGCCTCCGCCCAGCACCGGTACACCGCCCCCGGCGCCTCACGCCCGGCACGCCCCGCCCGCTGCCGCCCGGCCGCCTGCGACGCCCGTACCGTCGTCAGCGCGCTCAGCCCGCGCGCGTGGTCGACGCGAGGCTCCCGCGCCAGCCCCGAGTCGACGACCACGCGCACGCCGGGAACCGTCAGCGACGACTCCGCCACCGACGTGGCCAGCACCACCCGGCGCCGCTCCCCGCCGGCCAGCACGGCGTCCTGCACGGCCGCGGGCGCCCGCCCGTGCACCTGAAGCACCTCGACGTCCCCGAGTTCCCCGAGCTGCCCGGCGACCCGGGCGATCTCGCCCACGCCCGGGAGGAAACACAGCACGTCCCCGTCCCGCTCGGCCAGTGCCCGCCGCACCACCGACGCCACATGCGTCAGCAGCGCCGGATCGACCCGCATCCCGTGCGGCGGCCGTACCGGCCGCACCGGCGGCACCCACACGACCTCGACCGGATGCGCCGCCCCCTGAGCCTCGACCACCGGAGCGCCCCCCAGCAGCGCGGCCCACCCCTGCGCGTCGGTCGTCGCAGAGGCGGCCACCAGCCGCAGCTCGGGGCGCAGCGTCTGCCGTACGTCCCACAGGAAGGCCGCCGCCGTGTCCGCGTCCAGATGCCGCTCGTGGCACTCGTCGAGCACCACCACGTCCGTACCGGCCAGCTCCTGGTCCCGCTGCACCCGCTGCACCAGCACACCGGTCGTGACGACCTCCACGCGCGTGTGCGGCCCGACGACGCGTTCCCCGCGCACGGTGTAGCCGACGCTCCCGCCGACCTTCTCGCCCAGCAGCCACGCCATCCGTCGCGCCGCCGCCCGGGCCGCGATCCGCCGCGGCTCGGCGACGATCACCCGCCGCCGGGGCCCCTCGCCGAGCAGCCCCGCCAGGGCCAGGGGCACCAGGGTCGTCTTTCCGGTGCCGGGCGGCGCCACGAGGACGGCGGTGCCGTGCCCCTCCAGGGCGTCGTCCAGGGCGGGCAGGGCACCGCGTACGGGCAGGGCGTCCAGGGCGTCGTAACGGATCACGCACTCAGTGTCGTACGGCGCGGAAGGTGCCTGTCACGCGCGCGTGCCTCAGTCCCGTTCGCACACGAAGATCGCCGTTCCCGGAATCAGGTTCCCGCGCAGCGGCGACCAGCCGCCCCACTCGGAGGTGTTCCAGGCCGGCCACTCCGGCTCCACCAGGTCCACCAGCCGGAAGCCCGAGGCCACCACGTCCCGGACGCGGTCGCCGAGCGTGCGGTGGTGCTCGACGTAGACCGCGCGGCCCTCCTCGTCCTGCTCGACGTAGGGCGTGCGGTCGAAGTAGGAGCCCGACACGGACAGCCCCTCCGGTCCCGGCTCGTCCGGGAAGGCCCAGCGGATCGGGTGCGTCACCGAGAAGACCAGCCGGCCCCCGGGCCGCAGCACCCGGCGCACCTCCCGCAGCACCAGCCGCGGATCGGCGACGAAGGGCAGCGCCCCGTACGCCGAGCAGGCCAGGTCGAACGAGCCGTCCGCGAAGGGCAGCGCCCCGGCGTCGGCGCACACCAGGGGAAACGGTCCGCCGATGCGCAGCGCGTGCTGCAACTGCCGGTGCGAGATGTCCAGGGCCACCGGGCAGGCGCCCTGGCCGGCCAGCCAGCGCGAGCACTGCGCCGCGCCCGCGCCGAGCTCCAGGACCTCCTTGCCCTTCAGCTCCTCCGGCGGGCCGAGCAGCTCGGCCTCCACCTCGTCCAGACCCTCGGGGCCCCACACGAAGCGGTCGTCACCGAGGAAGGTGCCGTGCTCGGTCTGGTACTCGTCCGCGTTGCGGTCCCACCAGCCCCGGTTGGCCCGGGAGCTCTCCGTGACATCTGCGTCACGCCGGGTCGCCTCCGGTTCGGACGCTTCGCGCTCTTGGATGATCGGCTCCCTCGTCGTACTCTTCCGTCCAGCCGGTCCCGGAGGTGTCCCGAAGGGGGCGTCACACGCCCTGCGTGGCCTCGGGCGACACGACTTGTGCCGGGTATGCGGTGTTCCGCCCCGGGTGGGCGGCTTCGCGCATTGACCCTGCCCGGCTGCCCCCGTATGCTACAAGTTGCGCTGCGGGCCTGCGCACCTCAGACGTAGCAGGCTGCGCTCGCATCTGTATGTATGTCCCCTCGGTTGTCGAGGCGCCACCGGTTTTGTGTGGCGCTTCCTTGGCTGTCCGGCTTCTGCAGAGCGAAACGGGCTCCCGGCGTAGCAGTACCTACGACTTCAATGTCCGTACCGGAGCCCTTTCCCACATGACGAGCAGCACCGAGACCACCGCCACCACCCCGCAGGTAGCGGTCAACGACATCGGTAACGAGGAAGCCTTCCTCGCCGCGATCGACGAGACGATCAAGTACTTCAACGACGGCGACATCGTCGACGGCGTCATCGTGAAGGTCGACCGGGACGAGGTCCTGCTCGACATCGGTTACAAGACCGAAGGTGTGATCCCGAGCCGCGAGCTCTCGATCAAGCACGACGTCGACCCCAACGAGGTCGTCGCCGTCGGTGACGAGATCGAGGCCCTTGTTCTCCAGAAGGAGGACAAGGAAGGCCGCCTGATCCTCTCGAAGAAGCGCGCCCAGTACGAGCGTGCCTGGGGCACCATCGAGAAGATCAAGGAAGAGGACGGGATCGTCACCGGTACCGTCATCGAGGTCGTCAAGGGTGGTCTCATCCTCGACATCGGCCTCCGTGGCTTCCTCCCGGCCTCCCTGGTCGAGATGCGCCGCGTTCGCGACCTCCAGCCCTACGTGGGCAAGGAGCTCGAGGCGAAGATCATCGAGCTGGACAAGAACCGCAACAACGTGGTCCTGTCCCGCCGTGCCTGGCTGGAGCAGACCCAGTCCGAGGTCCGCCAGACGTTCCTCACGACCCTCCAGAAGGGTCAGGTCCGTTCCGGCGTCGTCTCCTCGATCGTCAACTTCGGTGCCTTCGTGGACCTGGGTGGCGTCGACGGTCTGGTCCACGTCTCCGAGCTGTCCTGGAAGCACATCGACCACCCCTCCGAGGTCGTCGAGGTCGGCCAGGAGGTCACGGTCGAGGTGCTCGACGTCGACATGGACCGCGAGCGCGTCTCCCTGTCGCTGAAGGCGACCCAGGAAGACCCGTGGCAGCAGTTCGCCCGCACCCACCAGATCGGCCAGGTCGTGCCCGGCAAGGTCACGAAGCTGGTTCCGTTCGGTGCGTTCGTCCGCGTGGACGAGGGCATCGAGGGTCTGGTCCACATCTCCGAGCTGGCCGAGCGCCACGTGGAGATCCCGGAGCAGGTCGTCCAGGTCAACGACGAGATTTTCGTCAAGGTCATCGACATCGACCTCGAGCGCCGTCGCATCAGCCTCTCGCTGAAGCAGGCCAACGAGGCCTTCGGTGCCGACCCGGCGTCGGTCGAGTTCGACCCGACCCTGTACGGCATGGCCGCGTCGTACGACGACCAGGGCAACTACATCTACCCCGAGGGCTTCGACCCCGAGACCAACGACTGGCTCGAGGGCTACGAGACCCAGCGCGAGGCCTGGGAGACCCAGTACGCCGAGGCGCAGCAGCGCTTCGAGCAGCACCAGGCGCAGGTCATCAAGTCGCGTGAGGCGGACGAGAAGGCCGCTGCCGAGGGTGGCGAGGCCGCCGCTCCGGCCGCGTCCGGCGGTGGTGGCGGTTCGTACTCCTCCGAGGGCCCGGACAACTCCGGCGCGCTGGCCTCGGACGAGGCGCTCGCCGCGCTTCGCGAGAAGCTGGCCGGCGGCCAGAGCTGACGCCCGCTGAGCAGTAGCTCCTGACTGAGGGGCCGTACCTTTCGAGGTGCGGCCCCTCAGTGTTGCCCGGGAAGGGGCGTGTGCCGGCTGCCGGCCGGTGGGGGCTTGTGTCGCGCCCGCGCGGCGGAGCCGCATATTGACGCTGCCCCGCGACCCAGGGAACCGCTCGCCCCGGCAAGATCATGTACTTCCTCTTCGGGAATGCCCGAGCCCGTAAGGGCGTTGTGCCGTACGGACACGAGGAGGAGCGGTCACTGTGCTTGATCCGCAGGGTTTGTACGCATGGGAGCCGAAGGGCCTGGCCGTCGTCGACATGGCGTTGGCCCAGGAGTCGGCCGGACTTGTCATGCTCTACCACTTCGACGGATACATCGACGCGGGCGAGACCGGCGACCAGATCGTCGACCGGCTGCTCGACTCGCTGCCCCACCAGCTCGTCGCCCGCTTCGACCACGACCGGCTCGTGGACTACCGGGCCCGCCGCCCGCTGCTGACGTTCAAGCGCGACCGCTGGAGCGACTACGAGGACCCCGCCATCGAGGTGCGGCTCGTGCAGGACGCCACCGGAGCGCCGTTCCTGCTGCTGTCCGGCCCCGAGCCGGACGTGGAATGGGAGCGCTTCGCCGCGGCCGTGAGGCAGATCGTGGAGCGGCTCGGCGTCCGTCTGTCGGTGAACTTCCACGGCATCCCCATGGGCGTCCCGCACACCCGGCCCGTCGGCCTGACCCCGCACGGCAACCGCACCGACCTCGTCCCGGGCCACCGCAGCCCGTTCGAGGAGGCGCAGGTGCCCGGCAGCGCCGAGTCACTCGTCGAGTATCGCCTGCTCCAGGCCGGGCACGACGTCCTGGGCGTCGCCGCCCACGTCCCGCACTACATCGCCCGCTCCCCGTACCCGGACGCGGCCCTGACGGTCCTGGAGGCCATCACGGCGGCGACCGGACTGGTGCTGCCCGGCATCGCCCACGCCCTGCGCTCGGACGCCCACCGCACCCAGACGGAGATCGACCGGCAGATCCGCGAGGGCGACGAGGACCTCACCGCGCTCGTACAGGGCCTGGAGCACCAGTACGACGCCCTCGCGGGCGCCGAGACCCGGGGCAACATGCTCGCCGAGCCGGTGGACATCCCGTCGGCGGACGAGATCGGCCGGGAGTTCGAGAAGTTCCTGGCGGAGAGAGAAGGCGACGGCTGAGCCCGGGGAGACCTGGCCAGGGCCCTGCCCCTGGCAGGGCCTAAGCTCGGCTCATGCTGAAGGTGGGCCTGACCGGCGGTATCGGTGCCGGCAAGAGTGAGGTGTCACGGCTGCTCGTCGAGTGCGGTGCCGTGCTGATCGACGCGGACCGTATCGCGCGGGAGGTCGTCGCACCGGGGACCCCGGGACTCGCCGCGGTCGCGGAGGCCTTCGGCGAGGAGGTGCTCGCGGCCGACGGCAGCCTGGACCGGCCAAGGCTCGGCTCCATCGTCTTCGCCGACGCGGCGAAGCTCGCCACGCTCAACTCGATCGTGCACCCCTTGGTGGGCGCCCGCTCCCGCGAGCTCGAAGAGGCCGCAGCCGAGGACGCGGTCGTCGTGCACGACGTCCCGCTCCTCACGGAGAACGGGCTGGCACCGCTGTACGACGTCGTGATCGTCGTAGATGCGAGCCCGGAGACCCAGCTCGACCGGCTCGTAGGGCTGCGCGGCATGACCGAGGAGGACGCCCGCGCGCGGATGGCCGCCCAGGCGACACGCGAGCAGCGCCGGGAGGTCGCGGACATCGTCATCGACAACGACGTCCCGCTGGAGGACCTGGAGCGCCGCGTGAAGGACGTGTGGGCCGAGCTGGAGCGCAGGTCGCAGGCGCCCCGGACGTCCCCTCAGGAATAGCGGCATCTCGCGGGGGCGTTGAACCCTCGCAGTGAGGGAAGGACTCTGCCGTGCCCGAGACCAGCGGTTCGACCGGACGTACTCCGGAGACGCACGTCATCGACTTCCGTGCCGCCGAGCAACTGCTCGCGGCGCGGGACCCGCGGGGCGCGGTGAAGCTGCTCGACGGAGTCATCGCCGCGCACCCGGAGAACACCGCCGCGCGGCTGCTGCGCGCGCGTGCCTTCTTCGCGGCGGCGCAGCTACGGCCGGCGGAGCTCGAGTTCTCGATCGTCCTCGAGCGCGAGCCGGACAACGCGTTCGCACACTTCGCGCTCGCCCGCACGTATGAGCGACAGAACCGCCCCGAGCAGGCCAAGCGCCATTTCCGGCTGGCCGCCGCGCTGGACCCGAACCCGCGGTTTTTGAAGGCGGCGCGCTTCGACTCGTGAGCGGCCGCCCCCGTCTGCATCAGGGATGATCCGGCTGCCTCAGGGGTGATCGTCCGGTGGACGGTAGGGCGGGATGCCGGGGCCCGGCTGGTAGTGCGGACCCTGGCGGATGTGCCTGAGGACGACGATCAGGTCGATCGTGACGATCAGCAGCAGCGCGCCACAGGCGATGGCCCAGCCGGTCCGCCCGGCGAGCGTGAAAGCGACCGTCCCGAAGAGCGCCCAGACCAGTCCCCACACGCTCAGCCAGAAGCGCGCCCGCAGGGCACTGCGCGCAGTCCTCGGTTCACTGCCTGTACGCATCACCACCTCCGCTCCTCTTTGCAAAGTACTCCTCGCCGCGGATGCCGACCAACGGGGGAGCTCGGGCCAGTACGGGACGCCGTCCACTCGGACGGGTGAACGCGGCCGGGACGGGAACGGACGTGCGGATGTGGTCCGTTGGGCGGGCATGGAGCTGAAAATGCGTGAGGGACACGAGGGGACGGGGCCCGGGGCCATCACTCCGGACGGCTGCGCTGTGGAGTTCTACTCGCGGCTGCCCGCCGGGGACGAACCGGACGTCATCGCGGCAGCCGCGCCGGCGGGCGCGCGCATCCTGGAGCTGGGCAGCGGCGTCGGGCGTATGACCCATGCGCTGCTGGAGCGCGGATTCGAGGTCACGGCGGTGGACGAGTCCGCCGAGATGCTGGAGCGGGTACGCGGAGCACGGACGATATGCAGCCCGATCGAGGACCTGGACCTGGGCGAGAGGTTCGACGTGGTGCTGCTGGCGTCGTTCCTCGTGCACGCCGGGGACGCCGAGGTGCGGCGAGGCCTGCTGCGCACATGCGTGCGGCATGTCGCGGAGGGCGGCTGCGTGCTGATCCAGCGTGAGGGCGAGGACTACCACACGAACGTGCCGCGCGAGCGGGTGGATCCCAGCGGCTTCACCGTCCGGATCGTGTCGTCGGAGCCGGTCGGCGACGGGGTCAACTCGGTGCGCGTGGAGTACGAGTTCCCGGACGCGGTCTGGACCCATACGTTCCGGGCACGACCGCTGACCAGGGAACAGTTCGAGGAGGCGCTGGAGGAGACGGGCCTGAGGGTGGACCAGTACCTGACGGAGGATCGGACCTGGGTGAGGGCGGTGCCCGGCGCTTCAGGCGAGCGGGGTGCGTGAGGAGTCGTACGGGGTGGGGGAGGCCGGGCGACTGGCCGGCTACGACACGGTTTCGACGTCCCTGGCGCTGTGCGGGGACGCCGAGCTGCGCGAGCTGGTGGACGCGGCCGTGCCGTTGGGGACGGGCATCGGTGGGAAGTCGGCCCGGATGGACGTGGCCGGCACGCCGGTCTTCGTGAAGCGGGTGCCCCTTACGGACCTGGAGCGGCGGCCCGAACACCTCCGGTCCACGGCCAACGTGTTCGGACTCCCCACCTTCTGCCAGTACGGCGTCGGTGGGCCCGGGTTCGGGGCGTGGCGCGAGGTCGCCGTCCACACGATGACGACGAACTGGGTGCTCTCCGGGCAGTTCCAGGGCTTTCCGCTGACGTACCACTGGCGCGTGCTGCCGGACGAGGCACCCACCCTGGTGGAGGAACTGGCCGATGTGGAACGGGCCGTGGCCTACTGGGGAGGCAGCGCGGAAGTACGGCGTCGGATCGAGGCACTGCGGCAGTCCTCGGCGAGCGTCGCGCTGTTCCTGGAGTACATCCCCCAGACGCTGCACACGTGGCTCACGGAGCAGGTACGAACAGGCGGCGCGGCTCTCGACCGGGCGTGCTCGCTCGTGGAGAAGGAACTGCGGGCCGGCACGTCCTTCATGAACAGCCGAGGGCTGCTCCACTTCGACGCCCACTTCGAGAACGTCCTCACCGACGGCCGGCGCCTGTACTTCGCCGACTACGGCCTCGCCCTGTCCAGCCGCTTCGACCTGGCACCCACCGAGACCGACTTCTACGACCGGCACGCCGGCTACGACCGCTGCTACACGGCCAGTTACCTCGTGAACTGGCTGGTCACCGCCCTGTATGGCGCGGACTGGGAGATACGTGGAGCACTGATACGGGCCTGGGCCGAAGGACAGCAGCCCACCGGGGTGCCACCCGGAACGGCGAGGATCCTCGCCCGCCACGCGCCGGTCGCGGCGGTGATGACGGACTTCTACCGCACGATCCAGGAGGTGAGCAGGACAACTCCCTACCCAGCGGAAAGACTCCGGCGGTTCTGCCCGTGACAGGCAGGGCCGGAGCGAGGCGGGTGGAAATCTGCCGGCGGCGATGAGTTCGAGGGTGAGGGGCGGTCTACCCCTGCGACATCACCACGGACCGCTTCCCCCAGGAGACCTCCATGTCCGAGAGCACCGCTCCCGTCACCGCCGCCCCCTCCGCCCCGGCCGGTGTGGTCGTCGCCGAGTCCGCCACCGCTCGCGGGCGGCGTGCCCGGATCGCGCTGCGCGGTCTCCAGGTGCTGCTCGCCCTCGTCTACGGGATCGCGAGCGCCCTGCCCAAGCTCATCGCGCACCCGTCGGCTGCCGAGCCGTTCGAGGAAATCGGCTGGGGCAGCGCGGGGATGTACAGCATCGGTGCGCTCGAACTGGCCGGAGCGGTAGCCCTGTTGATCCCGGTGCTCCAGTCGGTGGCGGCGATGGCGCTGGGCGCGCTGATGGTGGGTGCGTTCGTCGTCCAGATCGCCGTCATGGGCGGGCAGTACGCGGCGACGCCGCTCATCCTGATCGTGCCGCTCGCCCTCATCGCCTGGGCGCGGCGGGGGCACAACGCGGAGCTGCTGCGTCTGCTGCGGCTCCGGGGGTGACCCTGCCGCGTGCGCTGTTCACGGCCTCGGTTTGCCCGACCCTCCGCCGGGACCGGGACCGGGGCCGGGGCCGCTTCCCGGGCCCGGTCCCGGGCCGGCCAGGCCGCGTAGGCGTTCCAGTTCGCGGCGGTCCCGCTTCGTCGGGCGGCCCGCGCCGCGGTCGCGGATGCCGGCCGGTGCGACGGCCTCGCGGGGCGGGGGCGGAGGGGAGTTGTCGATGTAGCACTGGGTGGCCACGGGGGCGCCGACCCGCTTGCGGATCAGGCGTGTGACGACGACGACCCGTTCCCGGCCGTCGTGCCGCAGGCGCACCTCGTCGCCGACGCGCACGGCATGGGCGGGCTTCACCCGCTCGCCGTTGACGCGGACGTGTCCGCCCCGGCAGGCGGTGGCGCCCAGGGAACGGGTTTTGACGAGGCGTACGGCCCAGATCCAGCTGTCGACGCGGACGGTCTCGCCGCTCTGCGGCCCGGCGGCCTCGGCGGCAGCGATCGCCGCCGCGACCTTCGGGTCCACGGTCTTGGGGTCCGCGACCTTCGGGTCCACGGTCTTCGCGTCCACGTCCTTCGTGTCGCCCGCCCCGTCGTACTCCCTGCCTTCAGAAGCCATGCCCCCGACCTTAGTCCTTCGAGGCACCTGTTTTCGGGCCGTCCGGGCAGGCAATCGTCCCCCACGCTGTTCTGCCGAATCAGTTTTGCAAAAATTCTTTTGGTAAACGTCCGGGGTCGCCTACCCTGCCGGCATGGACAGCGACGAGCACAAGCGCGTACTCGATCCCGAGCACGACACCGACGCCCTGAAGGCCCTCACCCACCCCCTGCGCATCCAGCTGCTCGGGCTGCTGCGGCAGGACGGGCCCGCCACGGCCAGTGAGCTCGCCGCGCGGACGGGGGAGTCGTCGGCGTCGACCAGTTACCACCTGCGGGTGCTGGCGAAGTACGCGTTCATCGCCGAGGCCGAGCATCGTGACGGGCGGGAGCGGCGCTGGCGGGCCCGGCACACCGTGACGTCCTGGAGCAACGAGGCGATGGAGTCCTCCGAGGCGGGCCGCGCCTTCGTCAGCCTGGCGCGGCGGCGGCAGCTGGAGCACCTGGAGGCGTCCCTCGCCCGGCACGAGGCGGACATGGCCGCCGGGCGGTTCGGCCAGGAGTGGGTGGAGCCGTCGGGGATCAGCGACCTCATGCCCCGGCTGACGGCCGAGTCGCTCACCGAGCTCTGGGAGTCGGTCGCCCGGAAGCTGGAGGAACTGACCGCCCGGGACGCGGAGGATCCGCGCGCCGAGCACGTCATGCTCCTCACCGCCGGCCTGCCGCTCGCCCCGCACGACCGTGAGGACACGCATCGCGAGAGCGCCTCATGACAGAGCTGCAAGAGCTGCGAGAACCGCCAGAGGCACCCGGGATACGGACCGCTCGCCGCCGGTACGTCACCGTCTGTGCGCTCTTATGGCTTCCGCCGGGCCTCGGTATGGCCTCGTTGGTCCTTCTGTTCAGCGAGCGCGGCATGTCCCTCGCGGCGGTGGCGGGGCTCTTCGCCGCTCATTCGCTGACCGTGGCCGCGCTGGAGCTGCCCACGGGCGGGCTCTCGGACGTCCTCGGGCGCCGGCCGGTCCTCGCCATGGCCGGTGCGCTCAACGTCGTCGCCTTCGGCCTTGCCGGCCTCGGCACGACCGCCTGGGTGCTCACCGCCGGCATGGTGCTCATGGGCGCGGCCCGCGCCCTGGCCAGCGGTACCGCCGAGGCCTGGTACGTCGACACCGTCCAGGCGCACTCCGGGCCCGACGCCGAGCTGCGGACGGGCCTGGCCCGGGGCGGCTCCGCGACCTCCGCCGCACTCGCCGCCGGCATCCTGCTCGGCGGTGCCCTGCCCTGGCTGCTCGGAGTGGGGCCCGATCTGGGTGCCCGGCTGAGCGAGGCGACGTCCGGAGCGGTGCTGCCGTTGTCCGTTCCCGTGCTGCTCGGAGCCGCGGTCAGGGTCGTCTTCGTCTGCTACGTGCTGACCGTCCTGCGGGAGCCGCCGCGTCCTGCGGCCACCCCGCGTTCCGTGCTGCGCGGCGTCCCGGTCACCGTCCTGGGCGGGCTGCGGCTGGGCGGACGCGACGCGCTGGTCCGGCGGGTCCTGCTCACCGCCGCGGCCGTCGGCAGTGCCCTGGCCGTCACCGAACTGCTCATGCCGGGTCGTACCGCGGCGCTGACCGGGGCGACCGGCTCCGGCGCGATGGCCTATGCCGCGCTCTCCTGCGCCGGCTTCGTCTGCGGCGGCGTCGGCAGCCACCTCGCGCCGCTCGCCGCCCGGGTCGCGGGCAGCGGTGAACGGGCCGTGCTGGTCTGCCTCGGGGGCTGTGCGGGCGGCATGCTGCTGCTCGGTGTCACCGCGTCCACCACGCACCTGCTCGCCACGGCCCTCGCGGTCGTCGGCTTCTGCCTGTTCCACCTCGGCATCGGTGCGGCTTCCCCGAACGAGAACGACCTGCTGCACCGCCGGGTCCCCAGCGAGCAGCGCGCCACCGCCCTGTCCGTCCAGTCCCTCGCGCAGCAGTTGGCCGGCGCGCTCACCGGCCTGGCCGTCGGCGCGTTGCCGTCGGGCCCCCTGCCCTGGCTGCTGACCGGTGCCGTGCTGTTCTCCGGTGCTCTGCTCTGGCTCCGGCGGGCCGGCGTCCGGTCCACGCCGGTCACGACCACCACCTGAACCGGCGCGCCAGGGCGTCCGGACCTGCCCGGGAAACCCGCCTCCCCCCGACGACCACAACCCCGCCTGCGCCTACCGTGGAGTGATGGACGCCAGCGGTCTCCCTCTCCTCGACCGGCGCATCACGGACTGCCGGGCCTGCCCGCGGCTGGTCTCCTGGCGTGAGGAGGTGGCCCGGGTCAAGCGAGCCGCCTATGCGGACTGGACGTACTGGGGGCGGCCGGTGCCCGGATTCGGACCGGCGGACGCCCGGCTGCTGATCGTCGGACTCGCCCCCGCCGCCCACGGCGGCAACCGCACCGGCCGGATGTTCACCGGCGACCGCTCGGGGGACGTCCTGTACGAGGCGCTGTACGACGTCGGCCTCGCTTCCCGGCCCACCGCCGAGCACGCCCACGACGGCCTGGAGCTGTACGGCGTGCGCGTCACCTCGCCCGTGCACTGCGCCCCGCCCGCCAACAAACCCACCCCTCAGGAGCGGGACACCTGCCGCCCCTGGCTCGTGCAGGAACTGCGGCTGCTGCGTCCGACGCTGCGGGCCGTGGTCGTGCTCGGCGCCTTCGGCTGGCAGGCCGCGCTGCCGGCGTTCGCCGAGGCGGGCTGGTCCGTTCCCCGGCCGCGGCCCGCCTTCGGCCACGGGGCCCGGTTTTGCCTGGACGGCCTGGAACTCTTCGGCTGCTTCCATGTCAGCCAGCGCAACACCTTCACCGGCCGGCTCACTCCGGTGATGCTGCGCGATGTCCTGCGGACGGCCGCGCGGACGGCGGAGTTGCCGACGACCGCCGGCTGAACGGGCTAGGTGTGCTGTTCGGAGAGGTTGGTGACGCGGCTGGCTGGGGTGTGTCCGCAAAGTCCCGCCTGCCCCGCGACGCCATGCACGCTCCCCCAAGCTCTCCGAGCAGGGGAACCCCACTCGTTGCACCGGGCACAGACCCACGTACAACCAGTACGAGGGCCTGCACCCGGCACGCCGAGAGCAAGCACCTGACGCCGCGGGGCCCGCCCTTCGGGCGGACGACGGGAATGTGACGACAGGGCCTAGTGGGCGCTCTCCTCCCCGAACAGATGCCGCACCGTGGAGCGGTAGTTGGTCCGTACGTGCGTGAGCGCGTGCGCGCGGGCCCGGTGCGGGTCGCCCGAGGCGATCGCCTCGAACAGCTCGCGGTGCTCCACTAGGAGCTGCGGCCACTCCTCGTTGCGTCGGGTCATCCAGCGCAGCCGGCCGGCGACCGGTTCCAGGGCCTCGGTCAGCAGGTTGTTGCCGGCCATCGCCACGATGCGGTCGTGCAGGCGGCTGTTGAGCTCCGTGATCAGCTCGGCGTCTCCGGCCTCGGTGGCGGCGGCCGCGCCGTCGAGGAGCTCCTGGACCTCGGCCAGGCCCTGCGGTGTCGCGCGGGACGCGGCGAGTCCGGCGGCGTAGACCTCCAGGGCCTCGCGCAGTTCGAACAGTTCCTTGACGTCGTTCGGGGTGAGACGGCGTACGACCGTGCGGCGGGGCGTCTCGAAGTGGACGAAGCCCTCGGTGACGAGCGCCCGGATCGCCTCCCGGACCGGAACGCGCGAGACGCCGAAGCGCTCCGCCAGCTCGCGTTCGACCAGGCGGTCGCCGGGACGGAGACTGCCCGCGATGATCTCCTGCCGCAGCTCGGCCGTGACGCGTTCGCGCACCGCTCCAAGAGGTTCGATCTTCGTCATGGAGACCATCCTCGCCGAGGCGAGGCGTCTTTTACGCAGCGTTAACAAGAGCGACATCGGTCAGAACTGTTGACGGCGGGACCATGACCGCAGTTTGGTATACCAAAGCCCCCCGCAGAGCGGACCCCGCACAGCAGTCCCTCACATAGCAGTCCTCCGACGTCCCCTCGCTCATGGAGGCCCCGTGTCCCTCGCCGACCGTGCCGCACCCACCGGCACCCCAGCGTTCGTCCCCGATCCCCGGCTCACCAACGAAGACCTCGCGCCCGCGAAGAAGCGCAACTGGAAGGTCTTCGACCTCTTCGCCATGTGGATGTCCGACGTCCACAACCTCGGCAACTACACCTTCGCCGCCGGGCTGCTCTTCCTGGGCATGAACGTCTGGCAGATCTTCACGTCCCTGCTCGTGGGCTTCGTGATCATCTACATCGGCATGAACTGGATGGGGAAGATCGGGCAGCGCCACGGCGTCCCCTTCCCGGTCGTCAGCCGGATCGCCTTCGGTGTCTGGGGCGCCAACATCCCGGCGCTGATCAGGGCCGTGATCGCCATCATGTGGTACGGCATCCAGACCTACCTGGCCTCCGTCGCCGTCAACGTGATGCTGCTCGCGGCCTGGCCGAGCCTGGAGTCGTGGACGCACAACTCCTTCCTCGGGCTGGACGCGCTCGGCTGGGTCTCCTTCATCGCGCTGTGGCTGGTCCAGGCGGCGATCATCAGCCGGGGCATGGAATCGGTCCGCAAGTTCCAGGACTTCTGCGGTCCGGCGATCTGGCTGGTGATGATCGCGCTGGCCGTGTGGATCCTCGCCAAGGCCGGCTGGACGATCTCGCTCACCTCCACTCCGCACCCGGTCTCCGTGGGCGAGCAGTGGCGCCAGTGGTTCGGCGCGATCGGGCTGGTCCTCGCCACGTACGGCACCCTGATGCTCAACTTCTGCGACTTCTCCCGCTTCTCGCCCGACTACAAGTCGGTCAAGCGCGGCAACTTCTGGGGCCTGCCCATCAACTCCACGGCCTTCGTGATCGTGTCGGTCATCGTCACGGCGGGCGCGTTCGAGGTGTTCGGCAAGGAGATCACGGACCCGGCCTACCTCGTCGCCGAGATCGGCAACACGTGGGTGCTGGTGCTGGGCGCTCTGACCTTCGCCATCGCCACCATGGGTGTCAACATCGTCGCCAACTTCGTCTCGCCGGCGTACGACCTCGCCAACGTCTGGCCGCAGAAGATCACCTTCAAGGTCGGCGGCATGATCAGCACGGTCGCGGCCCTGCTCGTCACGCCCTGGAACCTCTTCTCCAACCCGACCGTCGTGAACTACTTCCTCGGCGGCCTCGGTGCCTTCCTCGGCCCGCTGTTCGGCGTGATCATGCTCGACTACTACTGGGTCAAGCGCGGCCGCGTGAACGTGGACGAACTCTTCGACGCCACCCCCGGCTCCCGCTACCACTACCGCAAGGGCGTCAACCCCAAGGCGCTGTGGGCCTTCCTGCCGGCGGCGGGTGTCGCGGCGGTGCTCGCGCTGGTGAAGGACTTCAGCGACGTGGCGCCGTACTCCTGGTTCATCGGCACGGCCCTCGCGGCCGGGCTGTACGCGGTCCTGTGCCGCAGCGAACGTGCCGCCGAGCGCCCTGCCATGGAGGTCTGAGAGACGTGCGGATCGTCGTCACCAACTGCAACACCACGCAGGAGATGACCGAGGAGATCGTACGAGGTGCCCGGGCCGCCGCAGGTCCGGGCACCACCGTGACCGGGCTGACCCCCAACTGGGGACCGGAGTCCGCGGAGGGCTGGCTCGACAGCTACCTGTCCGCCGCGGCCGTCATGGACACGCTGCGGACGTACGACGGACCGCCGTACGACGCCGTCGTCATGGCCGGCTTCGGGGAGCACGGGCGCGAGGGTGTCCGGGAACTGGTGGGCGTCCCGGTCGTCGACATCACCGAGGCCGCGGCGCACCTGGCCTGCCTGGTCGGCCGCCGCTACGGCGTCGTCACCACGCTGGAGAGGTCCGTCGGCCAGATCGAGGACAGCCTGGAGACGGCGGGTGTGGCGCGGAACTGCGCCGCGATCGTCGGCACGGGCCTGAACGTGCTCGACCTCGGCGACGACGAGCGCACCGAGACAGCGTTCCTGGCCGCCGCCGAGCGGGCGTGCGGGGCCGGGGCCGAGGTGCTGGTGCTGGGCTGCGCCGGTATGACGGGGTTGCAGCGCGTGGTCGGGGAGAAGCTGGGCCTGCCGGTCGTCGACGGGGTCGCCGCGGCGGTGAAACTGGCGGAGTCGCTGGTGGCGCTGGGGCTGACGACGAGCCGGGTGGGGAGCTACGCCGAGCCGCTGGCGAAACGGAGGGTGTGGGGGCGGCCCACGGGCCGGTAGCTCACGGCTGTCCGCAGCTCACGGTTGTCCGCCGGGGGAGGGGCCGTCGAGTGTGAGGTCGTCGCGATGGGCTCCGTAGAACGCCACCTGGCGGGCCATCACCTCCCGCATCGAGGTGCCGCGCGGGATGCCGTACACCGTGCCGGGGAAGTCCAGCGCCTCCTGCACCTGCCACAGCTCGTCGTGCTCGCCGGGGGCGAAGAGCCGGGCCCGGGGCGCTCCCGCCGCGATCCAGCCGATGGGCAGGACGGTGCCGGGCGGCAGCACGGAGTTGACGTGCAGCACGCTGTGGATCCGCAGTTCGGACCCGGTGCTCGCGACGGCGCCCGGGAAGACGCAGGCGCCGGTGGCCACGAAGACCTCGTCCTCCAGGGTCGCCCCGTTGACATGGGCGTGCGGGCCGACGAGCACGGCGTCACCGATGACCGCGGGATGCCGGGCCCGCCCCCGCACCAGGGCGTTCTCCATGACGACGACGTCCGAGCCCACTCGCACCTCCCCGTCCTCGGCGGTGAGCACGGCCCCGTGCAGCACCCGGCTGCGCTCACCGAGGACGACGGCTCCGCACAGGACGGCCGTCGGGGCGACGTACGCGGACTCGGGGACGACGGGGCGCCGCCCCCGGTGCTCGATCAACATGGCGTTCTCCTCAGGCCTCAGGCCGGCGGCTCGCCGGGCACGACCGCTGTCGCCGTAATCTCCACCAGCTGCCCCCTGTAGCCGAGGCACGCCACGCCGATCAGCGTCGAGGAGTGCGGACCGGCGCTGAGCCCGGACGCCTCGACGACCTCCCACACGGCCGACAGCACGGCCGGCTCACTGCCCACGACGTACACGTCGGTCGCCACGACGTGCGCCAGGTCGCTGCCCACCGCGGCCAGTTGCTCCCGCAGATTGGCGATCACCTGCTCGGCCTGCCGCACGGGATCCCCGGGGCCGACGAGCTCGCCGTCGGCGTCCAGAGGGACGGACCCGGCGAGGAACGCCAGCCGCGTGCCGGCCTCGACGACGGATGCATGGGAATAGGTGGGCGGCGGAAACAGGCTCGGGACAGTGACTCGCTGGATCACAGGGGTCTCCGATCTACGGGCGGCAGCCAAGGGCAACCCGCCGATCATGCGGGCCCCGGCGCGCGGACGCACCCGTATTTCGGTTCACCCCGACCGAGCCGTCCCCCTACGCTTCACCAGACCCCGTCACCCGCCCGCCGAGGAGCCGTGCCCGTGCCCACCCTCCCGGACCAGACCTTCCTCGACACCACCGCCGACCGCCTCGCCGCCCTCCCCGCCGTCCGGGCCGTCACTCTCGGCGGCTCCCGCGCCCAGGGCACCGAACGCTCGGACAGCGACTGGGACCTGGCGGTCTACTACCGGGGCGACTTCGACCCGGACGACCTCCGTGCGGTCGGCTGGGAGGGCGAGGTCTGCGAGCTCGGCGCGTGGGGCGGCGGCGTCTTCAACGGCGGCGCCTGGCTGACCATCGACGGCCGGCGCGTGGACGTGCACTACCGCGATCTCGACGTCGTCGAACACGAGGTGGCGGAAGCGGAGCAGGGCCGTTTCCGGGTCGAGCCGCTGATGTTCCACCTGGCGGGCATCCCGACGTACCTGCTCGTCGCCGAACTCGCGATCAACAAGGTGCTGCGGGGTGAGCTGTCGCGTCCCGCGGCCTACCCGCCGGCACTGCGCGAGACCGCCCCGGCCCACTGGCACGGCATGGCCGCGGCCACCCTCGCGTACGCGAAGGCGGGGCACGCGCCCAAGGGCGCGGTCACCCAGGCCGCGGGCGCGATCGCCCTCGCCGCGACACAGACGGCGCACGCGGTGCTCGCGGCGCGGGGGGAGTGGGTCACGAACGAGAAGGGCCTCGTCGCGCGGGCCGGTCTGCGGGAAGTGGACGCGATCCTGGGCGCCCTCCCCGGCGCTCCGGACGAGCTCCGGCAGAGGATCACCGACGTGGAGACGCTCCTGAACCGGGCCGTGGAAGCAGCGCGGAGCTGACCGACCACGGCCGTCGCCGGTTGCGTTCATAAAGAACGCGGCTTTCCCGTACTCCGTCACGTTCCGGAAACATTCCCTCCAGGAACCCGGCCTACTGTGGGCACCCACACCCCCGCCCGGCCACCGTCGCCCGAAGGCCCACCCCTGCCCTCGACGAGTCGACAGGAGCCCTGTGTCCCGGTCCCGCCGTGTCCTTCCCGCGTTGCCGCCCTGGCTCGCGCATGCCCTGCGTGCTCAGCGGGGGCCGGTGCCCTGGAGCGCGGTGACGCGGGGAGCCCTGTCCGCGGGACCGCTGCTGCTGGTGGCCGTGCAGGTCGGGCGTACCTCGCTCGGGGTCGTGGCAGCCATCGCCGCCATGCTCGCCGGGATCAACGACCGGCCCGGGAGCCGACGGGTATCGGTCAAGCGGATCGGGGTGCCCGCGCTGGGCGGTGCCCTGGGGCTGGTGGCCGGGACGTACGCCGGGCAGCAGACCGGCGCGGTCGTGCTGACCGTGATCCTCACGTTCGTCGGGCTCGTCGCCGGGAGCATCAGCGCGATCGGGCCCGTCGCGTCCGCCGTCGGGACACAGTTGCTCGTCGCCTCGGCGATCGGGGCGGGGATGCCCCTGCCGGAGCCGGGGTGGGAGCGTGCGCTCGCCTACGTCGCGGGCGCCGGGTGGCTGCTCGTGCTCCGGCTCGTGCTCCCCACGCCCGGCTCCCTCGCCGGAGACTTCCGGTTCGACGGGGAGCGGAAGGCCGTCGCCGGCGTGTACGACGCCGTCGCCGAACTGCTCGACGCCGTCGGCGGGCCCGAGGCCATGCGTCGCCGGGCCGCGCTCACCGCCGCCCTCGACCACGCGCAGGACGCCCTCGCCGGGCCCCGGCTGCGGCGGTACGCCTCCTCCTCCGCCGAGCGGCGGCTGCACGCGCAGTACGCCGCCGCCCTGCCCCTCGCCGAGGCCGCCACCGCGCTGGCGTGGGCCGGAGAGGCCGTCGCCGAGCGGGCCTCCGAAGGACCCCGGCGGCTCGCCGCCGCCGTACGCGGCAACAGCCACACCGGGCCGCTGCCCGCACCCTCCCGCTCGGCGCCCGCCCTGCGCGCCCTCGACGACGCCCTCCTGCACGCCGCAGAGGTGTTCGACCAGGGCCGGGGCGGCGATCTGCACACCCGGCCGCGTACGCCCAGGGACCGGCTGCGGGCCGCCTTCGGCAGCGCCGGACGCGAGTACGGACTGCGTGTCGCCCTCTGCTTCGGGGCCAGTTCGGCGGTCGCCCAGGCCCTGCACCAGGGCCAGTGGTACGGGCAGCACGAGCACTGGTACTGGCTCCCGGCCACCGCCGTCTTCCTCGTCAAGCCAGACCTGGGACCGCTGGCCTCGCGGGTACTGAACCGGGCCGCCGGCACCGTGCTCGGCGCCGTCCTCTTCGCCGGATTCGCCGCCGTCCTGCCCCGGCCCGAGGGGCTCGTCGCGCTCGTCGCCCTCAGCGGAGCGCTCATCCCCGTCGCCACCCGGCACTTCGCCGCCCAGACCGCCGTCGTCACCGTCCTCGTCCTCGCCCTGGTCATGGTCGGCGGCGAGCCGCAGGCCTCCATGGGGCGGATCGGCGAGACGCTGCTGGCCTGCGCGATCGTGCTGATCGTCGGGCACCTGCCGATGCCCGGACAGCGGGGCGGGGGAGTGCGCGCCCGGCTCGCCGCGGCGAGCGAGGCCGCGTACGCCTACCTCACCCACGTCCTCGACGAGGCCCACGCCCCGCGCATCGGCGCCCCCGAGCGCCCCGCCACCTCCACCGACCACCGCGTCACTCCCTCCGACCAGCGCGCCACCCGCTGGACCCTGCGCCGCGAGGCCTACCGGACCCTTGCCGAGGCCCGAACGGCCATCTCCCTGTCCGCGCATGAACTGCCCGCCCTCGCCCGCCACACCGAGGGCGCGGACGAGGTGGCCGACCTCCTCGAACGCCTCGTCGACACGACCACCGCCTGCGCCGTCCACCTCGACGACACGGGACGGATCGGCCCCGAGCACACCGAGCGCCTCACCGCCCTCCTCGACGAACTCGCCGGACCGGTGGAGCGGGTGGGGCTACGACCTCCCCGGACGCCCCTGGCCGGATAGCCGCCCCGGCACCACCGCCCTGCCCAGCACCCCCACGAGGCCGGCGCCCCGCGCGGTCGCCGCCCGGCGCACCTCGGTCGCGAACCCGTGCCCCGCGACCACCGGCTCCACCTTCGCGGCGATCTCCCCGACACGCTTCCCGTCCGGCGGTGCCCAGCACAGGAACAGCAGGCCGCCCGGCGCCAGCCAGCGCCTCAGCGCGGCCAGTTCCCGGTCCGCCGGGCGGGTCCAGAAGAGGTTCACATCGACCGCCAGGACCCTGTCGAAGGAGCCGGTGGCGAAGCCGGCGTCCTCCAGCGCCAGGGTGTGGAAGGCGGCCCTTCCGGTGGCGAGCGCGTCGCTGTTGCGGCGGCGTGCCGCCTCGACGGCCTTGGCGGAGCGGTCGATGCCGGTGACGGTACCCGTGGCGAGGCGGTCGCGGATCAGCGCGACGGCGACCCCCCGGCCGCAGCCGATCTCCAACACCCGGTCGTCGGGTGCCGGGTCGAGGACCTGCACCGCCCAGGCCAGGCGCTCGGGGACGTCCATGGTGCTCAGCCCCCGATCCGTACCCACACCGGCGCGTGGTCCGACCCGGGCGCGCCCCGCCGCTGCGCCGGGTCGGGGCCGACCGACGGCAGACCGGGCGGGCCCTCGCCGGGCAGGCCCGTGCCCGCCGCCGTCACCCGGTGCACCAGGCGGTGGCTCACCAGCACATGGTCGATCAGCTCGCGCCGCCCGGAGTTCACGCGGGAGTAGCGCTGCCCGGGCGGGATGAGCGGGGCCACGTCCCACAGCCGGGTCGTGTCGCCCTTGTCGGCCTTCTCGTACCCCGGAGTGCCGATCTCCGAGCCGGGCGGGCCGAGCAGGATCTGTGTGGTCGCTGCCTGCACCTCGTCGTTGAGGTCGCCCAGTACGGCCACGTCCCTGCCCTGCCCGTCGCCGTCCAGGAGCTCGTCCGCGAGGGCGCGCAGGGCGGTCGCCTCGGCGGCCCGCCGGTACAGGGCGTAGGCGCCGTACCGGGCCCGTTCGCCCTCGTCGCGCGGCTGGAACCGGCCGTTCGGGTACGACAGCAGCTTCGACTTCAGGTGACACACGGCCACCCGCAGCGGCCCGTCCTCGACCTCCACGGCGAGAAAGCCCCGCCCCGCCCGCGCCACCGTCACCCCCGAGTCGTCCACCTGCACGGGACGCAGCTCCGCCGGGAACGCCGTCGTGTCGGCCAGCACCGTCACGGCCGTACGGCTCAGGAACCCGACCCGTATACCCCGGCTGTCCGGATGCTCGGACAGGGCGAGATGCCAGTCGTCGTCGAGCATCCCCGCCAGGTCCTTCAGGGCCTCGGGGTCCCCGACCTCCTGCACGCCGAGCAGGGCCGGGTCGAGTTCCGTGATCACGGCGGCGAGGGCGGCGAGCTTCGCCCCGTACGCCGCCTCGTCCTTCGGGCCGTACGGGCCGCCGGGCCGGTAGAGGTTCTCCAGGTTCCAGGTGCCGAGGAGCATGCCGGGCTCCTTTCAGAAGCCGACAGGCGGGGTGGTGGGACCAGGGTGCTCGCCCGGCCCTGCCCCGCGACAGGGCCGCGACGGGATGTGCGGTTCGGCTCATGCCGCCCTACGACCCCGTCGTACGTTGGCGCGATGACGCCTTCTGCCGCGGACAGTCCCGCCGACCTCATCATCAGCGCATGTACCGTCCTCGTGCACGACGATCAAGAGCGCATCGGGTTCGAGGAGGACGCCGCGATCGTCGTACGGAACGGCGTCGTCGAGGCCGTGACGACCACCGCGGGGGCCGCGGACCTGGCCGCCGCCGAGCGCCTCGACGCCCGGGGCCAGGTCGCCCTGCCCGGTCTGATCAACTGTCACACGCACGCGCCGATGGTCACGCTGCGCGGCCTCGCCGAGGACCTGCCCACGCAGGAGTGGTTCAACGAGGTCGTCTGGCCCGTGGAGTCCAACCTCACGGAGAGGGACGTCGAGTTGGGGGCGCGGCTCGCCTGCGCCGAGATGATCCGCGCCGGCGTCACCTGCTTCGCCGACCACTACTTCGCCATGGACGCGGTGGCGCGAGTGGTCGCGGACTGCGGCATGCGGGCGCTGCTGGGGGAGGCCTACTTCTCCTCGACGGGCCCCGAAGGCCGGGAGCGGTCACTGGAGTTCGCGCTCCGGCACCGCGGGTTTGCCGGCGGCCGCGTCACCACCGCCCTCGCCCCGCACTCCCCTTACACGGTCGACGACACCGACCTCGCCGCCACCGCCCGGCTCGCCGGCGAACACGGCCTGCCCGTGCACCTCCACGCCGCCGAGAACCGCGACCAGACCGAGACCAGCCTGGCGCGCCACGGCGTCACCCCGATCGAGGTCCTGGAACGCACCGGCGTCCTCGACACGGACGTGCTCCTCGCCCACGGCACCGGCATCGCCGACCGCGACCTGCCCGTCCTGGAGCGGGCGGCCGGTCGTACGGCCGTCGCCACCGCGCCCCGCGGCTACCTCAAGTTCGCCTGGCCCGACACCACACCGGTCCGCGCCCTGCGTGACATCGGCGTCGACGTCGGACTGGCCACCGACGGCGCCGCCTCCAACAACTCCCTCGACGTGTGGGAGTCGATGGCCCTCACCTCCCTGGTCCAGAAGTCCTCCGACGGCGACCCCCGCTGGCTGACCTCCCGCCAGGCCCTGCACCACGCCACCCTCCAGAGCGCCCGTGCCGTGGGACTGGGTGACAGCGTCGGCAGCATCGCGCCGGGGCGGCGGGCGGACATCGTCCTGGTCGACCTCACCGGACCGCACACCCAGCCCGTCCACGACCTCGCCGCCACGCTCGTGCACAGCGCCCGCTCCGCCGACGTCCGCACCACGATCGTCGACGGACGGATCCTGATGCGCGACCGTGTGCTGCTGACGATCGACGTGCCGGCGGTGGTACGGGAACTGGAGGAGCGCCTGCCCGCCCTCGTCGACCGCAGCCACGGCCGGCGCATCCAGGACTACGACACCTGACCTTCCGGAAGGGCCCTCCGAAATCCCTTCCCTCCGAAATTCCTTCCGGGGCAGCGATGAGTTCCGTCCCTCCCGCCGGACACCACCCACGGACGGACCGTTGCCACAGGAGGGCCCATGTCGCTTCCGGAGATCGTCTCGCGCGCGCAGTGGCGTGCGGCGCGCGCGACTGCTGGTCAAGGAGAAGGCCGCCACCCGCGCGCGTACGTCGTTCGCGGCGGTGTCCCGGGCGCCGTATCCGAAGAATGTGAGCGCGGCCTCGTTGGCCTCGGCTCGACCAGCCTCTGCTGGACCCCACCGCACTGGGCCGCCAGGAGGGGTGGGGGGACCCAAGGGGCGCGCGTCGGCCCCTGGGGCGCCTGCGGGAAGTGAGCGCATCCGGTATCACGACGAGTACGACGGCTGATACGGAAAGTGAACAGATAGGCCAAAGAGCTGAGAGTTTTGTCACACTCGGTGGTGAACGAGTGTCAACTACGTCTCAGAACCGTCACTTCGCGAGCCGTTCACCCCATGGTTGGCGTTTAACTCTACGAGTACAGCGCGACATGGAGGTGCAGGGTGAACGGGCGAACGGTGCTCGAGAGCTTTCCCGCCGGTGGGCCGCGTGGCTCCTGGCCGGCGGAGGAGTTCGCGCAGGCGCGGCGTCTGGAGGGCCTGCCTGCCGAGGTTGTCATGGACCTCGCTACGGACATGTTCCTGGTGATCGTGCGCAGCGGGGACGGTGCCGACGCCGCGGCCTGACGTGTGCCCCGAGGGGGCGTGGCTCAGCCCGCCTTCGGCGTCGGCACCTTCGGGACCGGCTGGACCGTGGTGGGTGACTTGGCGAACTGCTCCGCCTGGAGGGCGTACAGCTCGGCGTAGAGACCGCCGGTCGCCAGCAGCTCCTCAGGAGTCCCGGACTCCACAAGCCGGCCCTGGTCCAGGACGTGCACCAGATCCGCGTGGCGTACGGACGCCAGCCGGTGCGTGATCAGTACGACCGTCTGGCCGCTGTCGGCCAGGGCGCGGATCCGCTCGAAGACCTCCAGTTCGGCCCGGGCGTCCAGGGCCGCCGTCGGCTCGTCCACGATCAGGATGCGGCCCCTGCGGTAGGCCGCCCGGGCGATGCCCAGCCGCTGCCACTGGCCGCCCGACAGTTCGTGCCCGCCGCTGAAGTTGCGGGCGAGCAGCGTGTCCAGCCCGCGTGGCAGGTCCGCGATCACCGTCTCGGCCCCGGCCTCGGCGATCGACTCGGCCAGCCGTTGTTCGCACAGCGGCGCCGACGTACGCCCCAGGGCGACGTTCACCCGGGCCGTGAACGGCCACCGCTTGAAGTCCTGCGCCACCATCGCGATCCGCTCGGCCAGCCGGTGCCGGTCGGCGGTCGCCGCGTCCACACCGTCCCACAGGATCCGCCCCTTCTCCGGCGTGTAGAGCCCGGCGAGCAGCTTGACCAGGGTCGTCTTGCCGGAGCCGTTCTCGCCGACCAGTGCCACGATCCGGCCCAGCGGGAGGGTGAGCGACACGTCGTCGAGGGCGGGGCGGGCCGAGTCGCCCGGGTAACGGAACGTGACGTTCTCGAAGCGGATCTCGCGCGGGTTCTCCGGCAGTGGCCGGCCGCCCACCGGGATGGCCCGCTGTGCCGCCTCCGTGTAGAGCCGTTGCAGGTCGCCGACGAAGAGGGCCTCCTCGTGCAGCGCGTTGACCTCCACGACGAGCGTGTCGAGGCTCTGCGAGCCGGTCCGGATCGCGATCACGGCCGTACCCGCCACCGACAGGGCCATCGCCCCGGCCAGCAGCAGCCCGCCGAGCGTCGCGTACGTCGCCACCGTCGCCAGGCCCGTCCACGCCGCCGCGATCAGGCCGGTACGGGCGGCGAGCCGGGCCAGCCGCGCCTGCTCCGCCTCCGCCGTCTCCGACATCGCGCGGAAGTGCCGCAGCAGGAACCCGCCCACCCCGTGCACCCGGATCTCGGGAGCCGCCTCGGGCTCGATCAGCAGATTCCCGATCAGCCGGCCCGCACGGGCGTGCTGCACCCAGGCGTGGAAGGACTCGTAGCGCCGCCGGGCCACGGTCAGCGCGCTCCAGGCGCTCGGCAGTGTCATCGTCACCAGCAGCGGCAGGAGCGCCGGGTGCAGCACGGTCAGGACACCGGCCGCCGCGACCAGCGAGATCATCGCGTTGATCACACGCGTCCCGTACATGATCATCCGGCGGGCGGAGGCGGCCCCGTACTGCGCGGTGTCCAGCAGCTTGTGGAAGGCGTGGTCCTCGATCGCGGCCAGTTCGACGGCCGCGGCCCGCTCCAGGTACTGCTCGGTGGCCACCCGCTCCACCTTGGGCTCCAGCCGTCCGGTGGCGTAGGTGCTCGCGGCCCGCAGCAGTGCCGCGAGCAGCATCACGGCGGCCACCGTGACCAGCGCGGGGACGGCGCCGCGCAGCCGGTCCTCGATCGGGCCGCCGCCCATCAGCCGCGCCAGCACGCTGTTGACCGCGAGCAGTGCCACCGCCTGCGCCACGCCCCGGCCCGCCTCGGCGGCCAGCACGACCCGCGCGGCGCCCCGGTCGGCCTGCCGGGCGAGCCGGAGGCTGGACGCCAGCAGGGACGGCAGCCGGCTGATCATGGCGCGGAAGTTCAGCTCCAGGAACGCGTCGGCGTGCTGGTTCCAGCCCATGTCGTAGCGCAGCGGTCCGCCGAAGAGCAGCCGCTCCGACTCGGACACTTCCGGTGCGGTCCGCTTCTTCGCCACCGTCGACCGACCTCCCTGTTCGTGCCCCGCTCGTGGACGAACGGTCACTATCGCGGGGGCGGAGGCCGCCCGGGCAGGGCGCAGCCCGGGGCGCCGGAGGCGCGCTGGCGCACGACCCGGCCGGGGGAGGCGTGGGACGGCGCGGAATCGCAGGGGTGGTGCGTATGCCCCGGCCGAGCCGTGTCCGGCGTGCTCGTCGAGCCCTACGCGCTGACCGGCCGCGACCAGGCCGGAGCGGTCTCCGTCACACGGCACAGGGCGAGGTACAGCGGTATCGGCGGGGTGTACGGCAGCCTGCCGTCCGGGCGGTGGATCAGTTCGGGGAGCTCGGGTACGTCCGGGACGGCCGCGCCGGTGGCGTAGTGCGCCGGGGCGGGCCACTCCAGGGCGTGGTCGGAGTCGGACGGCACCAGCCACCACCAGTGCGTCTCGTCTGCGTAGACGCAGCCCACGCGGGGCAGCCGGGGCGTGACCAGCGGGCCGAAACGGGCGGGTACGGCGACCGCGTCGCAGCCCAGCGGGGCGGTCATGCCGTCGGGGACGGGCAGCCGCAGCGTCGGACCCGCCGTCCGCAGCCCGCGCCGGAGGCGGGTCAGGGTGTCCAGGTTCAGGACGCGGTCACCGCGCCCGGGGCTCATACCGGCCCCCGTTCTCGGCGTCGCTCCTGCGGGGGAACCTCCTGGGCGCCCTTCGTGTGGCGCGTCCGGTCCGCTTCGCCCCCGTCGCCCGAGTCGTCGGACGGCCCCGGCTTCGGACGGGCACCCCAGCCCAGGTCGTTCCGGGGCTCCGCCGCCTCGTCCGCGGTGTTCGCCGTGCGCGGCAGCTCGGCCCAGACCAGCAGCCCGGGGCCGTGCTCATGGGCACCCCAGGCGTCGCAGAGGGCGTCGACGAGAAGCAGTCCCCTCCCGTGCTCCTCCTCGGGCCGGGTGCGGCCGGCCGCGTGGGGCCGGCCCGGGGCACAGCCCTCGTCACGCACGGCTATCCGGACCTGGTCGTCACCGTCATGCAGCTCGCACACTATGTGCGTGCTCGCCGTGTGCACGATGGCGTTGGTGACCAGCTCGGAAACCACCAGGGCCGCGCTGTCGCAGGTGTCCTCGCACACCGACCAGCCGGTCAGCCGGGCCCGCGTCAGGCGTCTGGCCTGTGCGGGAGAACCCGGATGTGCGGCCAGCTCGAAACGGAACCGGCGCTCGGCAGCGGCCCCGACGGGGCTTGCTTCCGAGGTGGCACCCAGGCCGAGAGGGCCTGGGGCGGCGTCTGTTCCTAAGGGCGCGGACGGAATCACGCTTGCCACTATCGCCCCGCCGTGAACACTTGGCAAGTGTCACTCTGAAAATTGCAGAGTGCTGTGTGACGGCCTGAAAGGCCGTGGCACACTGCTCGCAACAGCACCTCACGCGGCGCCAGTTGAGATCGTCGAAGATCTGTTCGGAACGTGTGTTCGGATACTCGGTCTTCGAAAAGGTCTTCGAATGGCGCCGTCGGGCTGTCAGCGTTCTTTTTGTGGCCGGCTCGTCAGAACTCTTCGTGGAGGTGGAGCGTGAGCGAACCGCGGTCCGCGCCGACGGTGGGCCAGGTCGTTCTCGGCCGGCGCCTGCTGGACCTGCGAGAACGCGCCGGGATGAAGCGCGAGGAAGCCGCCCGCATCCTCCGCGTCGCCCCCGCCACGGTCCGCCGTATGGAGTTGGCCGAGGTCGCGCTCAAAATCCCGTATCTGCAACTGCTCCTGAAGGCCTACGGCATCTCCGACGAGGAGGCCGACGCCTTCGTCCTGCTGGCCGAGGAAGCGAACAAGCCCGGCTGGTGGCAGCGTTTCCACGACATCCTGCCCGGCTGGTTCTCGATGTACGTGAGCCTGGAGGGCGCGGCCGGAGTCATCCGCAGCTACGAACCGCATTTCGTCCCCGGGCTGTTGCAGACCGAGGACTACGCGCGCGGGGTGCTCCGGTCGGGCGCCATCGGCCAGACCAGGCCCGACGACATCGAGCGCCATGTCGCCCTGCGGATGCAGCGCCAGGAACTGCTCACCCGCGAAGACGCGCCCCGGCTGTGGGTCGTGATGGACGAGACCGTGCTGCGGCGCCCGGTCGGCGGCCCGGAGGTGATGCGTGCCCAGATCGACGCACTGCTCGAGGCCACGAAGCTGCCCAACGTGACGTTGCAGGTCGCCCCGTTCGCCAGTGGGCCGCACCCGGGCACGTACGGGCCGTTCGTGCTGTTCCGATTTGCCGTGCCCGAACTGCCGGACATGGTCTACAGCGAGTACCTGACCGGCGCGGTCTACCTCGACGTGCGCGCCGAGGTGGCGACCTACCTCGAGGTCATGGACCGCATGGCGGCGCAGGCCGCTACGGCACATCGCACGAAGGAGATCCTCAGGGATCTCCGCAAGGAGCTGTAAATGGATCGCATCAAGCCGCGCAAACACGTCTACAACGGCATGCCCGCGCGCGACTTGGGCAGTGAAGGCTGGCACAAGCCGTGGAGCGGCGGGAACGGCGGGAACTGCCTGGAGGCGATGAAGCTCGCCGACGGCCGGATCGCCGTGCGGCAGTCCACCGACCCGGACGGTCCGGCGCTGATCTACACCACGGACGAGATGACGGCCTTCATCGAAGGGGCGAAGGCGGGGGAGGCGGACTTCCTGCTGTCCTGATGTGATCGCCCATTCTGCTGCTTCTGCCGCTACCTGTGGCTCAACTTCCTTACGCTGGTGCTGAATTGATCACCCTTTGTGTCTTATGGAGTGCCTCATGACCGGGCAGGATTCCGCCTCGGCCGTCGCGATCGACACGAGCAGACCGCATCCGGCGCGGATGTACGACTGGTACCTCGGCGGCAAGGACAACTACCCGGTCGGCGAGGAGATGGGCCGGCAGATGCTCACCCTCGACCCGAGGGTGCCGGTCATGGCGCGGGTCAACCGCGCGTTCATGCACCGGGCCACACGCTGGCTGGCAGGGAACGGCGTACGGCAGTTCCTGGACATCGGCACCGGCATCCCGACCGAGCCCAACCTCCACCAGGTCGCACAGGAGACCGCCCCCGACGCCCGGGTCGTCTACTGCGACAACGACCCCATCGTGCTGGCCCACGCGGCGGCCCTGCTGCGCGGCACGGACGAGGGGGCGACCGAGTACCTCCAGGCCGATGTACGCGACCCGGATGCCATCCTGGAGGGCGCGAGGAAGGTCCTGGACTTCACCCGGCCCGTCGCGCTGTCGCTCATCGCGCTGCTGCACTTCGTCTCCGACGAGGACGGCGCGCACGACCTGGTCCGCCGGCTGCTCGCCGAACTGCCCTCCGGCAGCTATCTGGTCATCACCCACGCCACGGCCGACTTCACGCCGGAGGAGTCCAAGGCGGCCACCGAGAAGCTCCGCGCCGCCGGTGTCACCCTGGCCCTGCGCTCCCGCGCGGAGTTCACCCGCTTCTTCGACGGCCTCGACCTCGTCGAGCCCGGCGTCGAGGTGCCCCACCGCTGGCACCCCGAACCGGGCGAGCCCGTACCCGGGCAGGACGACGGGGTGATTCCGGGATACGGGGCGGTGGGGCGCAAGGCCTAGGATTTTCCGGGTCTCCCGGCTTCCGCTTCGGGCCGGTCACGGCGGCGGCAGTGCACGGCACAGCGCCTCCAGGGCCGGCCCGTACGCATGTTCGGGGGGAGTCGCGTATCCCACGACGAGGCCGTCGCCCGCCGGCATGTCCGTGTCCGGGTGCCGGAACGCGGCGAGGCCGTCGAGGGCGATGCCCTGCCAGGCGGCGGCCTTGACCGCGGACGCCTCGCTGCCGGGCGGCAGCCGCAGCACCGCGTGCAGCCCGGCCGCGATACCGGTGGCCTCGATGTGCGGCGCGTGCTCGGCGAGCGCCGCGACGAGCCTGTCCCGGCGGCCGCGGTACCGCTGCCGCATACGCCGTACGTGACGGTCGTACGCCCCGGAGGCGACGAAGTCCGCGAGGCTCAGCTGGTCCAGCACGCTCGCCCACGCTTCCCGGTCCCCCTTGACGGCCAGGACGGCGTCGACGTATCGCTCCGGGAGCACCATCCAGCCCAGCCGCACCGCCGGCGACAGGCTCTTGCTGACCGAGCCGATGTGGACCACGTGCTCGGGATCGAGGCCCTGGACGGCGCCGACCGGCTTGCGGTCGTAGCGGAACTCCCCGTCGTAGTCGTCCTCCAGGACCAGCCCGCCACGCGCGCGTGCCCAGTCGATCACGGCGGCCCGGCGCGCGGGGTGCAGCGGGCCGCCGGTCGGGAACTGGTGCGCCGGCGTGAGCAGCACGGCACGTTCGCGCCCCAACCGGTCGACCCGGGCGCCGTGTTCGTCGAGGGGGAGCGGCACGGTCCGCACTCCGGCCGCCGCGAGGACCTCCCGGTGGAATCCGAGCCCGTACGCCTCCACCGCCAGGGGCCCGCGCAGGACGCCTCCTCCGAACAGCAGCCGCAGCGCGTGCGCGAAGCCGGAGCAGACCACGATCCTGCCCGGCTCGGTGCGCACACCACGCGCGCGTGCCAGGTACTGGGTGAGCGCCTCCCGCAGTTCGATCCGGCCGGCCGGATCACCTGGGCCGAACACCTCGTTGGGCGCCTGCTGGAGAGCCCTCCGGTAGGAGGCCAGCCAAGCGGTGCGCGGGAACGACGAGGCGTCCGGCGTACCCTGCGTCAGGTCGTGCCGGGGCCCACGCGCGCGTGGAGGTGCCTTCCGGGGCACGCGGGCGGCGGGCCGCAGCGGCTCCGCACGCTCCGCGACCCGGGTGCCCGAGCCCTGACGGGCGGTGAGCCAGCCCTCCGCGACGAGTTCCGCGTAGGCATCGGCCACCGTGTTGCGGGCGACGCCGAGATCGGCCGCGAGCGAGCGGTACGGGGGCAGCCGTGTGCCCGGAGCGAGTCGTCCGCTGCGTACGGCCTCCCGCAGGGCCCGGATCAGCGCAGCGCGCCGGCCCCCCGGCCCGGTCAGCTCCAGATGCAGGTCGGACCCGATCCGTTCCGCGGAATTGACCCACGAAGTCGCCATGGGAATGCACCCTACAACGGGTCTTTCCGGCTCGTAGGTTAGGGACATGACGACGCACACGAGCACGAACAGCACGCAGGTGAAGGCGTCCCGGCTGGAGTTCGCCAAGTCCGCCCCGAAGGCCTTCCGGGCCCTCGTCGCCTTCGACGCCGCGGCCCGCGAGGGCCTCGACCCGGCCCTCGTCGAACTGATCCAGATCCGCGCCTCGCACCTCAACCACTGCGCGTACTGCCTGCACATGCACACCAACGACGCCCGCAAGGCCGGTGAGAGCGAGGACCGGCTGCACATGGTCGCCGTGTGGCGCGAGGCCCGGCACTTCTTCACCAAGCGGGAGCAGGCGGCCCTGGCCCTCACGGAGGCGATGACGCTCGTCGCCGACGCGGGCGTCCCGGACGAGGTCTACGCAGAGGCCGCCGCGTTGTTCGACGAGCGCGAACTGGCCCAGGTCCTCGCCCTGATCTGCACGATCAACACCTGGAACCGGGTGGCTCTGTCGACGGGGAAGGTGGCGGGGACGGACGAGCGGTGACGCTCCGGCGTCTCGGAAGGCGCGACGTTTCTACACCGCCATGGGCCGGTCGTACGGCCCGATCGGTGACGGCAGCCTCGAACTGCCCGTCAGGTGGCGGTCGACCGCCGCCGCCACCGCCCGCCCCTCGGCGATCGCCCAGACGATGAGCGACTGGCCCCGGGCGGCGTCCCCCGCGGCGAACACGCCGGGCACGTTCGTGGCGAAACCGGCGTCACGCGCGATCGTGCCGCGGGGCTCCAGCTCCAGCCCCAGCTGGTCGACGAGTCCGTCCTTCCGGTCGGGCCCGGAGAAGCCGAGGGCGAGCAGCACGAGGTCGGCGGGGAGCATCCGCCCGGTGCCTTCCACCGGGCGGCGCCGCGCGTCCACCTCGACCAGGTGCAGTGACCGCACATGGCCCGCCGCGTCACCGTCGAAGCGCAGCGTGGACGCCGCGAAGAGCCGCGCGTCCGCGTCGGCCGCCGGAGCCGTCCGCAGGTCACGGGCCTCTTCGTGCGCGGCGGACAGCCGGTAGACCCGCAACGGATACGTCGGCCAGGGCTCGGTGTCCTCGTCACGCTCGGTGTCCGGCAGCGCGTAGATGTCCAACTGGGTCACGGACGCGGCGCCCTCCCGGACGGCCGTGCCCAGGCAGTCGGCCCCGGTGTCGCCGCCGCCGACGATGACGACATGCTTCCCGGCGGCCGACAGCGGGGACGTCTCCAGATCGCCCTCGCACACCCGGTTGGCCAGCGGGAGATACTCCATCGCCTGGTGAATGCCCGTCAGCTCCCGCCCCGGCACGCCGAGTTCGCGCCACGCGGTCGCCCCCGTGGCGAGCACCACGGCGTCGTAGCGAGTCCGCAGGTCATCGGCCTTGATGTCCCGCCCGACCACCATCGACGTACGGAACTTGGTCCCCTCGGCCCGCATCTGCTCCAGCCGCCGCTCCAGATGGTGCTTCTCCATCTTGAACGTGGGGATGCCGTACCGCATCAGCCCGCCGAGCCGGTCGTCCCTCTCGTACACGGCGACCGTGTGCCCGGCCCGGGTCAGCTGCTGGGCCGCGGCCAGCCCGGTGGGCCCCGAACCGATCACCGCGACCGTCTTGCCGGACAGCCGCTCCGGCGGCCTCGACGGCGCGAAGCCCTCCTCCCACGCCCGGTCGGCGATCGCGCACTCGACGTTCTTGATGGTGACGGCCGGCTGGTTGATCGCCAGCACACACCCCGCCTCGCACGGCGCCGGGCACAACCGGCCGGTGAACTCCGGGAAGTTGTTCGTGGCGTGCAGCCGATCCGCGGCCGCCCGCCAGTCCTCCCTCGACACCAGGTCGTTCCACTCGGGGATCAGGTTGCCCAGCGGGCAGGCCTCGTGACAGAAGGGGATGCCGCAGTCCATGCAGCGGTCGGCCTGCTTGCTGATGATCGGCAGCAGTGCCCCGGGGGCGTACACCTCGTCCCAGTCCCGGACCCGCTCCTCGACGGGCCTGCGCGGCCAGTCCTGGCGGGGGGTGGTCATGAAACCCTTGGGGTCGGCCATGGCCGTCTTCCTTGCGTGCGTGTGACAGGCCGAGCGTCGCCGGGCGGCACTCCTTCCGGCCACGATACGTCCGCGGCGGCCCACCCGCAGGGGGCGGCCGCGCCCGCAGAAGGGCGGGACAGCGTCTGCCGTCGTGCTCAGGTGAGTGCCAGCACGTACGCCACCGCCGCACCGGCCGAGGCGGCCGTGCGGACGTGGTTCCACATCGTCCACTCGCGCACATACGCCGGCCAGTACGCGGCCGCCTCCGGCGTGCCCGGCTCCAGCCCGGCCAGCGCGTCGTTGCGCGGCACATTCGCGACCATGGTGAGCCCGAACGAGCCGAACAGGTACAGCGCGCTGCCCACCAGCAGCTCCACGGTCCCCTCGTCCGGCCACAGCACGAACGTCACCACGGCGATCACCGCGCACAGCACTGCCGACCCGAGGAACACGACCATGAAGGGCGGTGTCACGGCGGCCACGTTGATCGCGTTCATCGCGGCGACCCCCTGCGCGGGCGGCAGCGTGGCGAGGCCCCGCATGACGAAGGTCGAGAAGCCACAGAACACCCCGGCCACCAGGCCGGTCCCGAGCACACCCAGCACCGTCAGCGCGAAGTACGGTCCGTCGATCATGTCAGCCTCTCCCACCCGTTGAGCCGGGATCCTGCCCCGGCACCCTTCCTCACCACAAGTGAAATTCCGTACGAGCAGTGACCATGGCCGAGCGGCGCGGGGCCGTACGCGTATGGCCACGGTCCACCGAGGTCCGGGGCCAGGAGTCGGCGGCCACCCGGCACGCGAGCGCGACCGTATGGCCGACCGGCCGCGCTGCCGCGGCGACCTGCTGAGAGGGGCGAACCTCCGGCCGCATGTCGTGGCGACCTGCCGAGAAAGCGAACCTCCGGCCTTACGGTGGCGCCGCTGGCCCCGGCCCCGGACCGGATCATCCGGCGGAACCGAGCCCCGCCTCGGTCCACCCCCTCAGCACCGTCTCCACCGCCGCCGCGATCCGCCGCCGCGCCTCGTGCCGCGGCACCCCGCTCATCAGCAGCCGGTCGTACGGCGTGTCCAGATGCCGTACGGACGCCACGACCGCCGAGGTCACCGCCCCCTCCGTCAGCGCCCGCCCGGCCGCGCTGCGCCCCACCCGCCCGCTGCCCCGCTCCGAGGCGTGCGCGGCGATGGAACGCGCACGGTCGGCCGGGCATCCGGGGAACAGCCGCCGTATCTCCGTCGCGAACGCCTGAGTGAACAGGGCGTCCTGAGCCGCCCGCCGCCGCGCGTCCCGGACGCGGCGCCGCCGTCGCGCCTCGGCGTCCGCGAGGCACCGCTGCTCGGCCCTCGCGAGCGCCGCCTCCTCGACCAGAACGCCCTGCCGCTCGTATCGGCTCTTGCGCCGGTTGAACCGCACGACCACGGCTGACAGCGCGCTCTCCTCCCGCGATCTGCGCGTCAGCGCGGTGTCGCCGCTCGGCAGGAACACCAGATGCCCGAGGTCGGCACAGTCGAGGCAGCGCGGGACACCGTCCTCGAGGACGAGCAGCGGCAGCGGCCCTCGCCGGCACTCGGCGCAGTGCCGCCGCCTGAGGGGCTGGAAGACGAGAAGTCCGGTGGGGGACGGGAGCGTCGCGCGCGGGACCGTACGGGGTTCCGGGGCCACAGGGGGTTCATGGACCATAGGGGGTCCATTCCCGCCGGCGGCGGCGCGCACTGCATCCGCAGGAGGAGACCCCGCCGATCGCGGCGCCTCTCGTCCTGCCGCCCCCTCCCCGGTGCCTGTGGCGCTCGCCGGCCTGACACGTCCTGCCGCGGCCTGGCGCATCATGGGCCGTGTGCGACTCGAAGCGATCACCTGGGACCGGCTCGGCGACCTGCTCGCCGAGCGCCTGCTCGACCTGAAGCCCGCCGACGGCAGTCCCTGGCCGCGCATCGCCTTCGACGGCGCCCCGGCCGCCCGCCCGGGAGACCTCGCCCAGTGTGTCTCCGAGGCGCTGCGCATACGCGGCCGCTCCTCCCTCGTCGTGGGCACGGAGGGCTTCCTGCGCCCCGCCTCCGTGCGACTGGAGTACGGCCACCGGGACGTGGAGTCCTACTACAGCGGCTGGTACGACACCAACGCCCTGTGGCGCGAGGTGTTCGGCCCCCTCGAAGCCGGCGGCGACGGCCGCGTCCTGCCGGACCTGTGGGACCCGGCCGCCGACCGGGCCACCCGCAGCTCCTATGTCCAACTCCCGCCCGGTGGTGTGCTGTTGCTGCACGGGCCCTTCCTCCTTCGGCACTGGTTCCCCTTCGATCTGAGCGTTCATGTCCTGCTCTCCCCGGGCGCCCTGCGCCGCCGCACGCCCGAGGCCGAGCACTGGACCCTGCCGGCCTTCGAGCGCTACGAGCAGGAGACCGACCCGGTGGGCACGGCCGACGTCCTGGTGCGGGCCGATGATCCGCGCCATCCGGCGTGGGGCGGCTGAGCCGCTGCCGGGTCGCATCCCGATGGTGGTCCGGCTGCCGCGGGCCCGGAGCGCTGTTCCGTGTGCGGGCGCCGGGTGACGCGACGAGAATGAAGGGCGCCGGGACTCGCGGTGCCTCCCGCGCCGCGCCGGCCGTCCGGCACCGGGAGGTACTTCATGACCACCGCCGGAGACATCATGCACCGCGGCGCCCAGTGGATCCCCGCCCACGAAACCCTCGACCGCGCGGCCCAGCTCATGCGCGAACTGAACGTCGGCGCCCTGCCCATCAGCGACGAGAACGAGCGGCTCTGCGGCATCCTCACCGACCGCGACATCGTCGTCGGCTGCGTCGCCCTGGGCCACGACCCCGCCGAGGTCACCGCGGGCGAGATGGCCAAGGGCACGCCTCGCTGGATCGACGCGGACGCCGATGTCGGCGAGGTGCTCCACGAGATGCAGGAGCACCAGATCCGCCGGCTGCCCGTCATCCGGGACAAGCGCCTGGTCGGCATGATCAGCGAAGCCGACCTGGCCCGGCATCTGGCGGGCGACCAGATCGCCTCCTGGGCCGAGAGCGTCTACGCCAGGACCACCCCGCGCTGACCGCGCATCACTCCGACCCGGCCCCGCGGGGCACGGCCCTCGTCAGAGCCAGCCGCTGCGCCGGAACCCCCGGTACAGCGTCAGGCACGCGACGGATATCACGCCGATGACCATGCCGTAGCCGTATCGCCAGTGCAGCTCCGGCATGTGGTCGAAGTTCATGCCGTACACCCCGCACACCATCGTCGGCACGGCGATGATCGCGGCCCACGCCGTGATCTTCCGCATGTCCTCGTTCTGCGCGACCGTGACCTGCGCGAGGTGCGCCTGGAGGATGGAGTTGAGCAGCTCGTCGAAGGCGGCGATCTGCTCCTTCGCCCGCAGCAGGTGGTCCGAGACATCGCGGAAGTACGCCTGTATCTCCGGGTCGACCGCCCGGATCGGCCGCGTGGCGAGATCCTCCAGCGGCCGGCTGAGCGGCGCCACCGCCCGCTTCAGCTCCAGGAGTTCACGCTTGAGCTGGTAGATGCGCCCCGGGTCCACCCGCGCGCCGGTCTCCGCGAACACGTCCGTCTCGACCTGGTCGATGTCCGCGTGCACCGAGTCCGTGACGGTCAGGTAGTCGTCCACCACATGGTCCGCGATCGCGTGCAGCACCGCGGACGGGCCTTTCGCCAGTTGATGGGGATCGGACTCCAGCTCCTCGCGCAGTGGGCCCAGCGAACCGTGCCGGCCGTGACGCACCGTGATCACGAAGTCCTTGCCGACGAAGACCATGATCTCGCCGGTGTTCACCACCTCGCTGGTGGCCGTGAGCTCCTCGTGCTCGACGTAGCAGACCGTTTTGAAAACCGCGAAGAGCGTCTCGTCGTAGTGCTCCAGCTTGGGGCGCTGGTGGGCCTCGACGGCGTCCTCCACGGCCAGGGGGTGCAGGTCGAAGAGCTCGGCGATGCCCGCGAACTCCCGGTCGGTCGGCTCGTGCAGGCCGAGCCAGACGAAGCCCTCGCCCTTCTTGCGCACCGACTCCACGGCGTCCACCAGATCGCCGCGCGCAGCGGTGCGGACACCGTCCCGGTACGTCACGCAGTTCACCACCGAGGAGCCCAGCGGGGAGCGGGCGGGGTGACTCAGGTCGACGCGCGGGCGCCGCCGAGCCAGCCGAGCCACCTTGCGGAGGCCGCCGACCCCGCCGAGGCTCGTGACCTTCCGCAGATTCCCTGCCATGGACATCTGCATCTCCTTGCGTGGAGCTCCGCGCGCCGTCCCGCGCCTTGGTTCGTCAGTCTGCCAGGCCGACGTGAGCTGCGAGTAAGCCTGTGGAAACGGCTCGTTCCGCTTTGTTCCCGGCTGTGGATGAGGTGGTTCCCGGCCGCGAGGGGCTCCCGCCGTGACCGAGAGGCTCCCGCCGGGGTCGAGGGGCTCCCGCCAGGTTCGAATGGTTCCCGCCGGGTCCGTCGCCCCGAGACATCGACGCGTGCCGGGGCCGTGCGGTCTCTGTACGGGGCCGGCGGTTCTCTGTACGGGGCCGTGCGGCTCTCCGCAGGGGAGCGTCGACTCTCCGTACCGGAGCGTCAGCCGTCGCGGACAAGTCGGGCAACTGGGATGATCGCGGCATGACGCGAACCGATGGGCACCTCCTCGACAACCGGCAGACCGAGGCGGCAGAGCACTTCAGCGCCTTCGCCGCTCTCTTCGATCCCACGACGTTCCGGCATCTCGAAGCGCTCGGCATCGGATTCGGCTGGCGGTGCTGGGAGGTCGGAGCCGGCGGCACCTCCGTGGTGTCCTGGCTGGCGAAGAAGGTCGGCCCGACCGGACGTGTCGTCGCGACCGCCACCGACACCTCACGGCTCGCACCCGCTGCCCGGCAGCCCGTCGAGGTGCGCGTGCACGACCTCGGCGCCCATGAGCCGCCGGGGGAGAACTTCGACCTGGTGCACGCCCGTCTCGCCCTCGTCCACGTGACCGACCGGGCACAGGCGCTGCGGTCCATGGTCCAGGCGCTGCGCCCCGGCGGACGCATCCTGGTCGAGGACGCCGACCCCGCCCTCCAGCCGCTGCTCTGCCCCGACGAGTACGGCCCCGAGCAGCAGCTCGCGAACCGGCTGCGGCACGGCTTCCGCAGACTGCTCGCCGACCGCGGGACCGACCTCCCCTGCGGCCGCATCCTCCCGCGGCTGCTCCGGGAAGCCGGCCTGACCCGCGTGCACGCCGACGCCTACTTCCCCGTCGGCTCGCCGGCCTGCGCCGCCCTGGAGGCCATCACGATCCGTCAGATCCGCGACCAGTTGGTCACCGCGGGCCTCGCCACGGACCAGGACATCGACCGGCATCTCGCGAACGTCACGTCCGGTGTCCTGGATCTGACGACGGCTCCGATGATCTCGGCGTGGGGACGCAAGCAGTAGCCAGGGGGCTTGCGGAGCGCCGGACATCAGCCGGGCAGGGGCGGTCTGCCACCCATCCGTTCCACCGCCCTCGCACCCGCCCGGCAGCCCTTCGCCGCCGCGTCCTCCGGCCCGGCACCCGCGAGCAGGGCGGCGAGGAACGCGCCGGTGAAGGCATCACCGGCACCCGTGGTGTCCCGTGGAGTCGCCGGTACGGCGGGGAGGCGGGCGCAGACCTTTCCCGAGCGGGCCACGAGCGCCCCCTCGTGCCCCTGCTTGGCGACCACCAGCGGAACACGCAGACTCAGCTCGGCCGCCGCGTCGGCCGCGTCGGTCAGCCCCGTCAGCAGACACGCCTCGTCCCGGCTGGGCAGCAGCACGTCCACGCCCTCGACGAGCGCGAGGAACCGCCCGGCGCCCAGCTCACCGAGGAAGCCGGCCGACGCGGGGTCCAGACTCACCGGCACGCCACGCGCGCGTGCGGCTTTGAGAGCCACCGTCACCAGGGAGCGACTCGGTTCGGAGAACAGGAGGTAGCCCGACAGGTGCAGCCGGGCCACGCCGTCGAGCAGCGCGTCCGACCAGTCGCCGGGGTCGAGTCGCAACGACGCGCCGCTGTCGGTGAGGAACGTCCGCTCCGCCGAAGCGCCTCCGTCCACCAGGCAGACCACCGTGCCGGTCGGCGCCTGCGGGTCGACGACGAGTCGCGGACGCACGCCGTGGGCCACCAGCTCGCGCTCATGCCAGGCAACTGCCTCCGCCCCCACGCGCCCGAGCAGCCGCACCTCCGCCGCGCCCCCGTGTGCGGCCCAGCACGCCACGTTGGCGCCCGCCCCGCCCGGCACCGTCCGGATCGAGGCCACCGTGTCCGTACCGGCCGCGAGCGGCCCCTCGTACCGCGCGACGACGTCCGTGATGACGTCCCCGACGACCAGTAGCGCGCCACCGTCCGCCGAGCGCGCGGCGACCTCCGCTGGGGTGGTTCTGCTCTCCGCCGAGCCCGGCGCGACCTCCACCCGGCCGGTTCCACTATGCGCCGAGCGCGTCCCGCTCGCTGCCGAGCCCGCCGCGGCCTCGGATGAGCCGGCCGCGCCCTTCGCCGAGCGTGTCCCGCTCTCCGTCGAGGCGGCTGCTATGTCGGGTGGTCGGGTTCGGCTCTCCGTCGAGTCGGCTGCTATGTCGGGTGGTCGGGTTCGGCTCTCCGTCGAGTCGGCTGCTATGTCGGGTGGTCCGGTTCCGCTCTCCGCCGAGCAGGCCCTGCCCACCGCACCGCGGTCGGTCCCAGCTCCCGTCATCCCCGTGCCCAGGCCGCCGCGATCCGCGCCGCCAGGCGTACATTGCCGCGGACCGCCGCCAGATTGGCGCTCAGGGAGGCGCCGTCGGTGTGCCGTACGAGGTAGCCGAGCAGGAAGGGCGTGACCGCTTGGCCGGTGATCCCCTCCTCCTCGCACGCGTTCAGTGCGTCGGCGAGCACCCGCGCGTGCAGCTCCGGATCGAGCTGCTCCTCCTCGGGGACGGGGTTGGCGACGATCAGCGCCGACTCCGGCCCGGCGAGGGCGTCCTGGGCCCGCATGACGCCCGCCACCTGCTCCGGCGTCCGCAGCGTCCAGTCCACCGGATGACCCGAGTCGGACAGATAGAAGCCGGGGAACCGGTCGGTGCCGTACCCGGCCACAGCGACACCCAGTGTCTCCAGTCGCTGCAAGGTCGCCGGAACGTCCAGGATCGACTTCACCCCGGCACACACCACGGTGATCCGCGTCCGCGCCAGCAGCCCCAGGTCGGCCGACTCGTCCTGCGTCACCGTCCACTCCCGGTGCACCCCGCCGAGCCCACCGGTCGCGAACACGCGTACGCCCGCCAGCGCCGCGAGCAGCGCCGTCGCCGACACCGTGGTCGCCCCGCTCGCCCCGGAGGCCGTAGCGAGCGGCAGGTCGCGGTGGCCCAGCTTGCGGATGCCGTCCTCGTTCGCGACCCGCTCCAGCTGCTCCTTGTCCAGCCCGACATGGGGCCGCCCGTCCAGCACGGCGATCGTCGCGGGCACCGCGCCCTCCTGCCGCACGGCCGTCTCCAGCTCCAGTGCCACCTGGAGGTTGCGTGGCCGCGGCAGCCCGTGGGCGATGATCGTGGACTCCAGGGCCACCACGGGCCGACGCGCGTTGATCGCCTCCCGCACTTCTTCTGACACCACCAGCACCACGCGCCTGCCTCCTGTCGGTCGGTCTTCCCTCATCTCTGGCGGGCGGCGCGCCGGGCCAAACCCCTTGCGGGCTGTCGGCGAGGTCACCAGCCTGGATGCATGACGGACAACACACCACGACTCGACCACGTCGTCCTCTGGGTACGCGACCCGGTCGCCGCCGCCGACTTCTACGAGAAGGCCGTCGGCCTGGAGACGATCAGGCTCACCGAGTTCGCCGCCGGCGAGGTGCCGTTCCCCTCCGTACGCGTCAACGACGAGACCATCCTCGACCTCATGCCGCTGACCTTCACGGAACGCATGACGATGCTGCCCGGCGCCGCCGACAGCGCGGGGCACCCCGTCAACCACGTCTGCCTGTCACTGCCCCGGGGCGACTTCGACAGCCTTCTCAGCCGCCTGGAGGAACGCTCCGTGCCGGTGTCGGACCTCTCGTACGACTCCTTCGGGGCCCGGGGCAAAGCCACGCGCAGCTTCTACTTCCGTGACCCGGACGGCAACGTCTTCGAGGCGCGGCACTACGACTGACCAGGCCGGCCTCAGAACAGCGGCTCGGGCAGCACCCCTTCGAGGGCGAGCAGCTTCCGCTTGGTCTCCAGCCCGCCCCCGAAGCCGCCGATGCCGCCGTCGCTCTCGACGACCCGGTGACAGGGCACCACCACCGGCAGCGGGTTTGCGCCCATCGCCATGCCCACGGCCTGGGCGGCGCCCGGCTGTCCGACCCGCCCGGCCAGATCGCCGTACCCGACGACCGTGCCGCACGGCACACCGGATGCCAGCTCGCGCAGGACCTCCCGGTTGAAGCCGGAGGTCAGCGACCAGTCCAGTGGCAGGTCGAAGTCCCGGCGCTCACCCGCGAAGTACGCCTCGACCTGACGTATCGCCTCGGTCAGCAGCGGGGAGCCGGGCGCCTCGACGGGCTCGGTGCCGAGCCGTGACGCCAGCCGCTCGACCGCCCGGTCCCGCACCGCGTCCGCGGCGTGGAACACCACGTTGACCAGGCCCTCGCGGGTCGCCGCCAGCAGCAGCGGGCCGATGTCGCTGTCGACGACGCCCCACACGACCCGCTGCTCATCCTGCCCATGGCTGTCCATGCGCCCACCGTACGACCGACCACTGACAACGCCGCCCCGGCCGGACAGACCGCCCACCGGCAGCCGGCCGACCTCACCCGTCCACGGCCTCGCGCACCACATCCGGCTTGTTCGTGATGATCCCGTCGACCCCGTACCCGGCGACCCGCTGGGCCGTCGCCGCGTCGTCGACCGTCCAGGTGAAGACCTCCAGCGGCCTGCCGTGCGGGCCGGTGAACGCCTGGACGGAGGCCACGTACGCCGTGGAGAGCGAGCCGTACGACGGGTTGATCTGATCGGCGAAACCGGCATAGCCCGGCAGGTCCGACACGGGCGGCGTGCCCAGGAAGCCGGTCTTCACGGCGGGCTTCAGCTCGTGCACCGTCCGCACGGTGTCCGCGCTGAAGCTCTGCACGATCAGCCGCCCCGCCAGATGCGACCGGTCCAGCCAGCCCTCGTTGCTGAGGACCTTGAGCGTCTGCCGCTCGATGCCCGGATACAGCTCCGGGTTCTTGATCTCCAGGAGAAGCTTCTGGTGATGACGCTCGACGCGGTTCACGAACTGTTCCAGCGTCGGTACGCGCGCGCCCGCGTACGCGGGGCCGAACCAGCTGCCCGCGTCGAGACGGGCGATCTCGGCGGCGGTGAAGTCCTTCACCTTCCAGGGAGCCCGGTCGGGGAAGACCTCCTCGACGTCGGTGGTGCGCCGCAGGTTGTCGTCGTGGAGGACGACGAGCTCACCGTCCCTGGTCCGCTGCACGTCGTTCTCCACCCAGCGGATGCCCAGCTCGGCCGCCTTGTCCACGGCGGCCAGGGTGTTCTCGGGCGCGTACGCGGAGGCCCCCCGGTGTGCGATGACCAGCGGCCAGCCGCCGCCGTCGGCGGCCCGTGCCGGGGAGGTGGGGAGCAGGAGGGCGACGGTCCCCAGGAGCGCGGTGGTCGAGGCGGCAACAGCGCGCGCGTGCATACGTACTCCTCGCGTCGAGCGATCACGGCGTCACAAACAGCTCAACTCTGACAGCAGAGGGTCAACGCGAGAGGGGTACAGGATGGCCACACGTTGAATGGAGAGGACCCAACTCCGCTCACTGGTAGCGCACAACTGAGGCAAGGGCGTGTTTCTTTGCCGGAGAGTCGTTCGACCATTCCGGTGGGGGTCATACTCTCTGCGTCCACCCTGACCGCTGCCTGCGGTCCTGTGAGGGGGCGCACATCAGGAATTCCGGGACGCAAAGGGCGGGAAGGGCAGCCGCGCATGCAGGGCACGGTCGACGGATTCAGCTACGGCCTGGTCACACCCCTGGTGGCCTACCTCATGGCCTGCCTCGGCGGCGCCCTGGGCCTGCGCTGCACCACCAGGTCCATGCTCGTCGCCCAGTCCTGGCGCCCCGGCTGGCTCGCCCTCGGCTCGGCCGCCATCGGCTCCGGCATATGGACCATGCACTTCATCGCGATGATGGGGTTCACGATCCGCGGGACCCCGATCCACTACGACAAGCCGATGACCTTCGCGAGCCTGGCCGTCGCGATCGTGATGGTGGGCATCGGGATCTTCATCGTCGGCTACAAGGGAGCCCGCGGAACGGCCCTGTTCACCGGCGGCACCATCACCGGCCTGGGCATCGCGTCGATGCACTACCTCGGCATGGCCAGCATGAGCCTGGACGGGAAGCTGGAGTACAACACGCTCACCGTCGGCATCTCCGTCGCGATCGCCATGGCCGCCGCCACCGCCGCCCTGTGGGCGGCCGGCCAGGTCAGGGGCCTCCTGTGGAGCGTGGGTGCCAGCCTCGTCATGGGACTCGCCGTCAGCGGCATGCACTACACCGGCATGGCCGCCCTCAGCGTCCACCTGCACGGCACGGCCGAACCCACCGCGGGCGAGTCGCCCGCGGCCCTGCTCGCGCCCATGCTGATCGGCCCGCTCGCCTTCCTCCTCCTCGCGGGCGTCGTGGTGATGTTCGACCCGCTGATGGTCACGGGGAAGTCCACGGTCGTCGCCGTCGAGCAAAGGCCCGGCATCCCGGCCCACACCCACACCGCCCACAACCCGCAGCGCCCGCGGCTCCGCCCCCGCCGCACCGTGGAGCACCGCGGCCCCCGAACCCCGCAGAACCGCTGATCGGAGCCCGTTGTCAGTGCGGGGTCGTACGGTGGATCCCATGCGGCCCGTTTCCCACATCGAACGCACGGTGGCGCCCTTCGAGGTCGTCAGCCCCTACCAGCCGAGCGGCGACCAGCCGGCGGCCATCGCCGAGCTCGCCCAGCGCATCCAGGCAGGCGAGAAGGACGTCGTCCTCCTGGGCGCGACCGGCACCGGCAAGTCCGCCACCACAGCGTGGATGATCGAGAAGCTCCAGCGCCCCACGCTCGTGATGGCACCGAACAAGACGCTTGCCGCCCAGCTGGCGAACGAGTTCCGCGAGCTGCTCCCGAACAACGCGGTCGAGTACTTCGTCTCGTACTACGACTACTACCAGCCCGAGGCCTACGTCCCGCAGTCGGACACCTACATCGAGAAGGACTCCTCGATCAACGAGGAGGTCGAGCGCCTGCGCCACTCCGCGACCAACTCGCTGCTCACCCGCCGCGACGTCGTCGTGGTCGCCTCGGTCTCCTGCATCTACGGCCTCGGTACGCCGCAGGAGTACGTGGACCGCATGGTCCCCCTCCGCGTCGGCGAGGAACACGACCGCGACGAGCTGCTGCGCCGCTTCGTGGACATCCAGTACACGCGCAACGACATGGCCTTCACCCGGGGCACCTTCCGCGTCCGGGGCGACACCATCGAGATCTTCCCGGTCTACGAGGAGCTGGCCGTCCGCATCGAGATGTTCGGCGACGAGATCGAGGCGCTGTCCACGCTGCACCCGGTCACGGGCGAGATCATCAGCGACGACCAGCAGTTGTACGTCTTCCCGGCCTCCCACTACGTCGCAGGGCCCGAGCGCCTGGAGCGGGCCATCAACGACATCGAGAAGGAGCTGGGCGAGCGCCTCGCGGAGCTGGAGAAGCAGGGCAAGCTCCTGGAGGCCCAGCGCCTCAGGATGCGCACGACGTACGACATCGAGATGCTCCGCCAGATCGGCTCCTGCTCCGGCGTGGAGAACTACTCGATGCACTTCGACGGCCGCCTGCCCGGTTCCCCGCCCAACACCCTGCTGGACTACTTCCCGGACGACTTCCTCCTCGTCATCGACGAGTCGCACGTCACGGTCCCGCAGATCGGCGCCATGTACGAGGGCGATGCCTCCCGCAAGCGCACCCTCGTCGACCACGGCTTCCGGCTGCCCTCCGCCCTGGACAACCGCCCGCTGAAGTGGGAGGAGTTCCAGGAGCGCATCGGCCAGACGGTCTACCTGTCGGCGACCCCGGGCACCTACGAGCTCTCCCGCTCGGACCGAGTCGTCGAGCAGATCATCCGCCCCACCGGCCTCGTCGATCCGGAAGTCGTCGTCAAGCCCACCGAGGGCCAGATCGACGACCTGGTGCACGAGATCCGGCAGCGCACCGAGAAGGACGAGCGCGTCCTGGTCACCACGCTCACCAAGAAGATGGCCGAGGACCTCACGGACTACTTCCTGGAGCTGGGCATCCAGGTGCGCTACCTGCACAGCGACGTCGACACCCTGCGCCGCGTCGAACTCCTGCGTGAGCTGCGCGCCGGCGAATACGACGTGCTGGTCGGCATCAACCTCCTGCGGGAGGGCCTCGACCTGCCCGAGGTGTCCCTGGTGGCGATCCTGGACGCCGACAAGGAGGGCTTCCTGCGCTCCGGCACCTCCCTGATCCAGACCATCGGCCGCGCCGCGCGTAACGTCTCCGGTCAGGTCCACATGTACGCGGACAAGATCACCCCGGCGATGGCGAAGGCCATCGACGAGACCAACCGGCGCCGGGAGAAGCAGGTCGCGTACAACAAGGAGCGGGGCATCGACCCCCAGCCCCTCCGCAAGAAGATCAACGACATCGTCGCCCAGATCGCCCGTGAGGACATCGACACCGAACAGCTGCTCGGCTCGGGCTACCGCAAGGCGAAGAAGGACGGCGGGGGCACCAAGGCGCCCGTGCCTTCCCTGGGCAGGGGTGCCGAGGGCGCCAAGCCGGCCAGGGGCAAGGGCAAGGCCAAGGAGACGGTGCCGACCGACCGCCCCGCAGCCGAACTCAGCGAGCAGATCGAGGAACTCACCGCACGCATGCGGGCCGCCGCCGCGGATCTCCAGTTCGAGATCGCGGCCCGGCTGCGCGACGAGGTCTCCGAGATGAAGAAGGAACTGCGCCAGATGAAGGAGGCGGGCCTGGCCTGACGGCGGACCGCGTACGCGCAGTGTTGCAAGACCGACACAAAGTGCGGACCGGGGTACGTCACTGTCAGTGCCCCTGCGTAATGTTCTGATCAACCGCGACTGCGCGGCAACAGGGGACGTCCGAGAGGGGATCAGCGCGTGACCGTCAACATGACCAAGGGTCAGGCCATCAGTCTGCAGAAGAACGACGGCGGCAGCCTGACCGCGGTGCGCATGGGTCTCGGCTGGCAGGCGGCTCCCCGGCGCGGCCTGTTCGGCTCGCGTACGCGCGAGGTCGACCTCGACGCCTCGGCCGTTCTGTTCGCCGACAAGCAGCCGGTCGACGTCGTCTTCTTCCGCCACCTGGTGAGCGACGACGGCTCGGTGCGCCACACCGGTGACAACCTCGTCGGCGGTGTCGGCCAGGGCGGCGACGACGAGGCGATCCTCGTCGACCTGTCGCGCGTCCCGGTCCACATCGACCAGATCGTCTTCACCGTGAACTCCTTCACAGGTCAGACGTTCCAGGAGGTGCAGAACGCCTTCTGCCGCCTGGTCGACGAGACCAACGGCCAGGAGCTCGCCCGCTACACCCTGGCCGGCGGCGGCCAGTACACGGCCCAGATCATGGCCAAGGTGCATCGCTCGGGCCCGGGCTGGACGCTGACGGCCCTGGGCAACCCGGCCAACGGCCGTACCTTCCAGGACCTGATGCCGGCGATCCTGCCCGTCCTCTGAGGCTTCGGCCGCTACCGGCCGGGGCGGGCCGGTAGCGGCACACGACACCACACAACGACACAGGGGGAGAAGGCGATGACGGCCGAGCTGGTGCGGGGGCAGAACCACCCGCTCTCCCAGGCCCGTCTCGAGATCCGGGTCTCGGCCGGCACGCCGATCGTGGCCGCCGCCGCGCTCAGTGACGAGAACGGCCGGATCCACGGCGTGGAGTGGGTCGCCCACCCGGGCGTACCCACCCAGCCGGGCCTTGAGGTCTCCCGGCAGGCCGCCGCCGACCATCGCCTCGCGGTGGATCTGGACGCCGTGCCGGAGGCCGTCCACCGTGTCGGCGTGCTGCTCGCCCTGCCCGCAGCCGGGGCGGGCCCGGTCCGCTTCGGCGCCGTGGCCGCCCCGTTCGTCGCCGTCACCGGCCTCGACGGCGCCGAGATCGCCAGCTACACCATCACCGGCCTGGAGGCCGAGTCGGCGGTCGTCGCCCTGGAGCTCTACCGCCGGCAGGGCGCCTGGAAGGTGCGCGCTGTCGGCCAGGGCTACGCGGGCGGCCTCGCTGAACTCCTCACCGACCAGGGGCTGCCCCAGGCCCACCAGCTCGCCGGCAGCATCGACGACGCGGTGGCCCGGGGGCTGGCCCGCTCGGTGCAGGCGCCCCCGCCGCGCACGGCGGGCGGCGACCGCTCCCGGCAGGCGGCGGCCCCGGCCCTCGGCCCGGACCAGGGCGGCACCGCGCCTCAGCCGGGCCAGGCACCACCGATGTCGCCGTACGGCGGTCAGGAACCCGGCGGGCCGGGGCAGCCCGCGCCGCAGACGCCGTCGTATCCCGGCCCGGCGCCGGACCCCGACGCCGTCACGCAGTCGTCCACGCCCACTGCGGGCGGCCCGGTCGACTACAGCCACCCACGCCGCCAGAACGCCGCTCCGCCCCCGCCGCCGCCCACCGCACCCCCGGCCGAAGCCGGGCAGCCCGCCCAGCCCGTCGCGGGCGACGCGACCGGCTGGTCCATGGACGAGCGGCTCTACAACCAGGTGTGGGGCATGTTCGAGGACCTGGCCCGCAGCACCGCCGCCTACCGCAGCGCCGTCGACTTCGCCGAGTCCCGCATGGACAAGGAGCTCGAACAGGTCCTGTCCGACCCGCGCAGCCGGATCGGCGGACAGGGCGACGCCGCCCGCGAGGCGGCCCGCGCCCGGCACGCCCAGCTCGTCGCCCAGGCCGCCGAGGCCCTCGACCGGGACCTCGCCCAGCTCACGGCCGAGGCCGAGGTCGTCGAACCGGCCCTCCCACCGGCGTACGCCCGCTGGGACAGCCCCGTCTGGCAGGCCTACCGGGTGCCGATGGAGATCCCCATGGCCCTGCGCCTGGGTGACCTCCATCTCCCCGAGGCCGACCGGATCCGCATCCCGATGCTGGTCCGGCTGCCGCTGGAGCGCGGCCTGTGGATCGACAGCGGCCGGACCACGTCGTCCGGCGGTTCGTTCGCGGACTCGCACGCCCTGGGGCGTTTCGCCATGGAAGCGGCGGTCGCGCACGCGGCGCGGCTGCTCGCCGTCTACCCGGCGGGGGAGTTCACCGTCCACGTCATCGACCCGGCGGGCTCGGGCGCGCAGCCGCTCGTACCCCTCGTGCAGACCGGGGTGCTCGCGGCCCCGCCCGCGCTCGGCGCCGCAGGGGTGGCGGACGTGCTGGCCCGGCTCACCCAGCGGGTCGACCTGGTGCAGATGGCGGTACGGGGAGGCGCCGCCGACTCCCTGCCGCCCGGTTTCGACACCTCACAGCAACTGCTGATCGTCAACGACTTTCCGCACGGCTTCGACGACCGGGCCGTGAACCAGCTGCGCTACCTCGCGGACGAGGGTCCCGCCTTCGGCGTCCACCTGATGATGGTGGCCGATCGCGAGGAGTCCTCCGGGTACGGGCCTTTGCTCGACCCGCTGTGGCGTTCGCTGCTGCGATTGACACCGGTGCCCGACGATCATCTCGCCGATCCGTGGGTCGGTCATGCCTGGACGTACGAACCCTCGCTCGTGCCGCCGGGCAGTCAGGTCCTCCAGCAGGTGCTCACCCAGGTTGCGGCCGCCCGCACCAAGTATATGTAAAGTCGCGTGACCAGGAGTTTTGGCCTTTCCTTTGCCAGGCGCTTTACCTGTTCTTGGTGATTGCGGTACTGTTATCGGCACGGAGGGGAGTACTCCCTGTCTGCTGCGGCGTACCCGTCAATACGGATCAGGCCAGATCCCGGGGCGTCGGCCCATCCTTGGGTGGAAGAGACCTCCGGCAGCGACGACGCTGACATTTGCCGTTACGACTGCCGGAGGCGCAGTGGATGTTTCCGTGACCCTATGGGTCCTGACGATCGTGGGGCTCGCCGCCCTGATCGCGGTTGACTTCTTCATCGGCCGCAAGCCGCACGACGTATCGATCAAGGAAGCCGGGATCTGGACGGTCGTCTGGATCGTTCTGGCCGCGATCTTCGGGCTCGGCCTGTTCATGTTCGGCGGCGGTCAGCCCGCCGGCGAGTTCTTCGCGGGCTTCATCACCGAGAAGTCGCTGAGCGTCGACAACCTCTTCGTCTTCGTCCTGATCATGGCGAAGTTCGCGGTGCCCTCGCAGTACCAGCAGCGCGTCCTCCTGATCGGTGTCCTCATAGCCCTGGTCCTGCGGGCCATCTTCATCGCCGCGGGCGCGGCGATCCTCGCCAGCTTCTCGTGGGTCTTCTACATCTTCGGCGCCTTCCTCATCTGGACCGCCTGGAAGCTCATCCAGGAGGCCCGGGCGGACGAGGAGGACGAGGACTGGGAGGAGAACAAGCTGCTCAAGGCCGCCGAGCGCCGCTTCGGTGTGGCCGACCGCTACCACGGCACCAAGCTGTGGATCCAGGAGAACGGCAAGCGGGTCATGACCCCGATGCTGGTCGTGATGCTCGCGATCGGCTCCACGGACGTGCTGTTCGCGCTCGACTCCATCCCCGCGATCTTCGGCCTGACGCAGGACCCGTACATCGTCTTCACGGCCAACGCGTTCGCCCTGATGGGTCTGCGCCAGCTGTACTTCCTCATCGGCGGCCTGCTGAGGAAACTGGTTCACCTCAGTTACGGCCTGTCGATCATCCTGGGCTTCATCGGTGTGAAGCTGGTGCTGCACGCGCTGCACGAGTCCGGGGTGCACGTCCCCGAGATCAGCATTCCGGTCTCGCTCGGCGTGATCTGCGCCGTCCTGATCGTCACCACGATCACCAGTCTGCGGGCTTCGAAGAAGCAGGCGGCGGCCGAGGCGGCGCAGGCGCAGAGCGGAGGCGCTCCGAAGGACAGCATCGACGTCTGATCACGTCGGGCGTAGGAGCAACCAACACCGGGGCCGGTGGTCGGCGAATTGCCGACCACCGGCCCCGGTGCTTGCTTGTTCTTGAGCGCGTTCCCCGCCCCGGGGACGCCGTGGCCGGCTGGAGGTGCCATGAAGTTCGTACAGATCATCGACTTCGAGACCGAGCGCATGGACGAGATGGAGCGAGTGTTCGAGGAGGCGGGGAGGCGCTTCGCCGGGCGGCCGGGCGGCCCTACACAGCGCATGCTTCTGAAGGACCGCGACAATCCGCGCCGCTATCTGGCGCTGATCGAGTTCGATTCCTACGAGGAGGCCATGCGCAACAGCAACGATCCCGAGACCAGCAGGATGGCGGAGCAACTGAGCGCGCTCTGCATCGGCGAGCGGGTGTACACCAACTGCGACCTCGTGGACCAGCGCGAACTCGCGTAGCTGCGCGGCATGCGCTTCGCGTAGCCCGCGGCACGCATGACGGGGCCCCGCACGACCGGAGTGCGGGGCCCCGTCACTTTGCGACGATCGCTGCATGATCGCTCGGCGCGGGCCGCTCACGGCACAGTGGACGACCCTGGTGCCCTCGCTCGCGGCCGTGCTGCTGGTCTTCACCTGGGGGCGCGATCTGCCGGCCGCGGTGGTCGCGCTGATGACTCTGGTCCTTGCGGGAGCCGTCCTGGCCGCCGTGCACCACGCCGAGGTGGTGGCCCGCCGGGTCGGCGAACCGTTCGGCTGCCTCGTCCTCGCCATCGCTGTCACGATCATCGAGGTCGCCCTCATCGTCACCCTGATGGCCGACGGCGGGGACAAGGGTTCGACACTGGCCCGGGACACGGTCTTCGCAGCCGTCATGATCACCTGCAACGGCATCGTCGGCCTCTGCCTCCTGGTCGCCTCCCTGCGGCACGGCACGGCCGTCTTCAATCCCGAGGGCACCGGCGCCGCACTCGCGACCGTCGCCACACTGGCCACGCTCAGCCTGGTCCTGCCGACGTTCACCACGACCAAGCCCGGCCCGGAGTCCTCCACCGTCCAGCGGACTTTCGCCGCGCTCTCCTCGCTGGTCCTCTACGGACTGTTCGTCGCGACGCAGACCGTGCGGCACCGGGACTATTTCCTGCCGATCACCCGCACGGCGAGGTGATCACGGCGGAGGAACACGCGGCGGCGTCGACCGCCCGTACGGCCCTGATCAGCCCTGGGGCTGCTCGGCTTGGCGCTGGTCGGTGTGGTGGGTTCGGCCAAAGGGGTGTCGCCCACCATCGAGCCCGGGGTGGAGGCCGCCGGGCTGCACCATGCCGTCGTCGGTGTGATCACCGCGCTGCTGGTGCTGCTTCCGGAGACCGTCGCCGCGCCGCGCTCCGCGCGCCGCGACCGCGTGCAGACCAGCCTGAACCTCGCCCTCGGCTCGGCCATGGCCAGCATCGGCCTGACCATCCCAGCGGTCGCGCTCGCGTCCGTCTGGCTGTCCGGCCCGCTGGTGCTCGGCCTGGGTGCCACGCACATGGTGCTGCTCGCCCTGACCGTGGTGGTGGCTTCGCTGACCGTGGTGCCGGGCCCGGCCACTCCGCTACAGGGCGGAGTCCATCTGGTGCGGTTCGCGGCGTATCTGGAGCTGGCGATCATTCCGTAGACGTTCGGCGCGGACGCGCGTAAACGCTCGTGCAAGCGTTTACGCGCACCACCGCCGAGGTCACCCAGAGGCAGTCTCCGCAGCCGCCGCCACCGGCACCGGACGCGTCTCCGGCAACAGCGCGAAGCACGCCAGGCTGAACAGCGCGATCGCCGTCAGATACGCGGCCACGCCCCAGGGCACCCGCCCGCTCTGCTCGGCCAGCGCCGTCGCCACGATCGGCGTGAGCGCGCCCCCGAGGACGCCGCCGAGGTTGTAGCCGACCGCGGCGCCCGTGCAGCGCACCCGAGGCTCGTACAACTCCGGGAGATACGCGGCGATCACGGCGAACATCGTGATGAACGCGAGCATCGCGCCGAGGAAGCCGAGGAACATCGGCAACGGCGCGCCGGTGGCGAGGAGTGCGACCATCGGGAACATCCACAGGGCGGCGGCCGCGCACCCGGCCAGGCACAGGGGACGGCGGCCGTACCGGTCCCCGAGCAGGGCTACCAGCGGCGTGAGCGCGCCCTTCACGACCACCGCGCCCATGATGCAGGTCAGCATGACGCTGCGGCTCACCCCGAGCCGTTCCGTCCCGTAGGCGAGCGACCAGGTCGTCACGGCGTAGAAGATCGCGTAGCCGATCGCGAGCGCCCCGCCGGTCAGCAGGAGCAGGCGCCAGTGGTCGCGCAGGACCTCGACGAGCGGCACGCGCGCGTGGTCGTCCATCTGGAGGAAACTGGGGCTCTCGGCGAGCGACGAACGAAGCCACAGCCCCGCCACGGCCAGCGCCCCCGCCGCCCAGAACGGCACCCGCCACCCCCACGAGGCGAACTGCGCTTCGGACAGCGTCGCCGACAGCCCCAGCACCACACCGTTGGCGAGCAGGAACCCCAGCGCGGGCCCGACCTGAGGGAAGCTCGACCACAGCCCGCGCCGCCCGGCGGGCGCGTGCTCCACCGTCAGCAGCACCGCCCCGCCCCACTCCCCACCGAGCCCCAGCCCTTGGAGGAAACGCAGCACCAGGAGCAGCAGGGGAGCGGCCACGCCGATCGTCTCGTACGTCGGCACGCAGCCGACCGCGACCGTGGAGGCACCGGTCAGCAGCAGGGAGCCGACGAGGACCGGCCGCCGCCCCCGCCGGTCTCCGATGTGCCCGAACAGCACCGACCCCAGCGGCCGCGCGATGAAGCCCACCCCGAAGGTGGCGAAGGCGGCCAGTGTGCCCGCCACCGGCGAGAAGGTCGGGAAGAACAGTGGCCCCAGGATCAGGGCCGCCGCGGTGCCGTAGACGAAGAAGTCGTAGAACTCGATGGCCGTGCCGGCTAGCGAGGCGACCGCGAGGCGTGGCATGGGCGGGGCCTTTACGGTGCGTACGTCGTGCATGCCGCGTCAACTACCCACAGTGACGGCGGGTTACGGGGGCGCGGAGGCCCCGGGGCACTCAGTACGTGACCGTGATGCGCCGGCCCGGTCCGTCCACGCGCACGGTGCCCCCGTACGGGATCACCAGCTGCGGATCCGTGTGTCCGAAGTCGACGTCGAAGACGATCGTGATGTCGGGGGCATAGGCCCGCACGGCGCTCAGGACGGCCTCACGCTGGCCGGACGCGTAACGAGCGGCCTCCTCCGGGCTGTTGGGGTGCTCGAAGGACCAGGTCTTCGGGCGGCCCATGAGGAGGGCCGAGAAGCGCTGGAGCAGCCCGCGTTCGCCCATGTTGCGCAGGGTGCGGAAGACCTCCGTGGCGCTCGGCATGTCCTCCGAGGTCTCCAGGAGCAGCACACCGCCGTCGTACTCGGACAGGTCGTGTGCGATCTCGCGGTCGGCCATCAGCAGCCAGCCGAGGATCTCCAGGCAGCCGCCCCAACTGCGGCCCTCGACCACCCGCTCGGCGTTGATCCAGGTCCAGCCGGTCCCGGGCCGGGTCTCCGGCTCCGCGTCGAAGGTCGCCGGATCCGCCCAGTCCCGGTCGATGTCACGCCACCGCTCGGCGGGCCGCAGCTCGTACGGGCCGGAGGTGAACAGGGCGGCGCGCAGGGACTCGGCGGTCTGCGGGTGCATGGCCACCGGGCGCCCCAGCTCGCACATCACCGTCGCCCCGTGAAAGGCGACGATGCCGCTGTTGTGGAGGTGGGCGAGCAGGTTCGTGTTGTCGCTCATCCCGAAGAACGGCTTCGGGTTGGCCCGGATCAACTCCCGGTCCAGCAGCGGCAGCACGGTGATCTGGTCGTCCCCGCCGATGGACGCGATGACCGCCTTGATGTCCGGGTCGGCGAAGGCCGCGTGGATGTCGTCGGCCCGCTCCTGGGGCGTGGAGCCCATCCTGCGGGTCGCCGGATACTCGACCGGCTCCAGCCCGTACTCCTTGCGCAGCCGCTCCAGGCCCAGCTCGTAGGGGAGCGGGAAAAGCCCCGGCAGACCGGAGGAGGGCGAGAGCACGGCGATGCGGTCACCCGGGGACGGCTTGGGCGGGTAGGAGAAGCTCGTCATGCCGGGAGGCTACGGCCCGGCGGGCCGTCGGCGCACCGTGATAAACCGGGTCCGAGCAGCGGTCCGCCACGGGCCGCCCGACCCCGAACGGACCGGAGGAACCGCGTGCCCCGCACCCTGGCCAACGCCCCGATCATGATCCTCAACGGCCCCAACCTGAACCTGCTCGGCCAGCGGCAGCCGGAGATCTACGGCTCCGACACCCTCGCCGACGTCGAGGCCCTGTGTGCCAAGGCGGCGGCCGCGCACGGCGGCACGGTCGACTTCCGCCAGTCCAACCACGAGGGCGAACTCGTGGACTGGATCCACGAGGGGCGGCTGAACCACTGCGGCATCGTGATCAATCCGGGCGCCTACTCGCACACCTCCGTCGCCATCCTGGACGCCCTCAACACCTGTGACGGCATGCCGGTGTTGGAGGTCCACATCTCCAACATCCACAAGCGTGAGTCGTTCCGGCACCACTCCTACGTCTCGCTACGTGCCGACGGAGTCATCGCGGGCTGTGGGGTGCAGGGGTACGTGTTCGGCGTGGAGCGGGTCGCGGCACTGGCCGGGGCGGGGCACGCCGACGCCTGAGATCTTCTGCAACCGCCCCGCCGCCACGATCACAACCGCCCCGCCTCCACGATCCGCCGCAGAAAGCGCCGCGTGCGCTCCTGCCGTGGTTCCCCGAAGACCTGCTCGGCGGTGCCGCTTTCCAGCACCACGCCGCCCTCCAGGAAACACACCTGGTCGGCGACCTCCCGGGCGAAGCCCATCTCGTGCGTGGCCAGCACCATGGTCATGCCCTCACCCTTCAGGTCGCGGACGACGGTGAGGACCTCGCCCACCAGCTCGGGATCGAGGGCGGCGGTGATCTCGTCGAGCAGCAGCAGCCGGGGCCGTACGGCCAGGGCGCGGACGATCGCCGCCCGCTGCTGCTGGCCGCCGCTCAGCCGGTCCGGGTACTCGGCCGCCTTCCCGCCGAGCCCGAGCCGCTCCAGCAGCTCACGCGCGCGTGCCTCGGCCTCGGCACGCGGTACGCCGTGCACCCGGCGCGGAGCGAGCGTGATGTTCTCGAGAACCGTCATGTGCGGGAACAGGTTGTACGCCTGGAAGACGACACCGATCCGGCGGCGCACGGCGTCCTGGTCGACACGCGGGTCGGTGATCTCCTCGTCGTCCAGCCAGATCGCCCCGTCGTCGATCTCCTCCAGCAGGTTCGCGCACCGCAGCAGGGTGGACTTGCCGGAGCCGGAGGCGCCGATCAGCGCGGTGACCGTGTGCGGGGCGACCTCCAGGTCGACGTCCCGCAGCACGACCGAACCGCCGAAGGTCTTGCGGACGGACTCCATGCGCAGCACGGGCGCGTCGCTCATGTGATTCCTCCCTGGGCCCGCCGGCGGTCCATCCGTGCCGTCACCCAGTCCGTGAAGCGGGTCATGGGAATGGTCAGCGCGACGAAGACCAGACCCGCGACGATGTACGGCGTGTAGTTGAGGCTGCGGCCCACGATGATGTCGGCGGCCCGTACGGCGTCCACCGCACCGCCGATCGAGACGAGCCCGGTGTCCTTCTGGAGCGAGACCAGGTCGTTCAGCAGCGGCGGCACCTGGCGGCGCACCGCCTGGGGCAGCACCACGTACCGCAGCGCCTGCCGGTTGCTGAGCCCGAGCGAGCGGGCAGCGGCGCGCTGCGAGGGGTGCACGGACTCGATGCCGGCCCGGAACACCTCGGCGACGTACGCCGAGTACGTCAGGGTGAGCGCGGTGCCGCCGAGGAGCACCGGGTCGACGGTCACCCCCTGGAGCCGCAGCGCCGGGACGCCGAGGACCACGATCATCAGGTTGATGATGAGCGGCAGCCCCCGGAAGAAATCCGTGTAGGCGGCGGCCAGGACGCGCAGCGGGAAGAACACCGGGCCGCGCAGCGTACGGGCCACGGCGATCAGCATGCCGAGGACGAGCACGGCGGCCCCGCAGATCAGCAGCAGCCGGACGTTCAGCCACAGCCCTTCGAGGACCTTCGGGAGCGCCTCGCGCGCATACCCCCAGTCGAAGAAGGTCTCCTTGGTGCGCGGCCAGCCCGGGGCGTTGACGACGACCAGGTAGAGGACGGCTCCGGTGACGAGGGTCGAGAGCGCGCCGATCGCCGTGGCGCGCCGGGCGCGGGCGCGCTTGTAGCGCTCACGGTCCACACGCCGCTGCGACGGCACGTAACCGTCCTGCGCGTCGTGCTCGCCGGAGCCCACCGTCGGCTCCTCCTTGTTCACCGTCACTTGAGCACCGGAGCGTCGACGGCGTCCGACAGCCACTGCTGCTCGATCCTCGCGAGCGTGCCGTCCTCGCGCAGCGCGTCCACGGCCCGGGAGACGCAGGAGGTGAGCGCGCTGCCCTTGTCGAGGACGAGACCGAACTGTTCCGGCGTACCGCCCTGGTTCTCGAACTGGCCGACGATCGTCGCGTCCGTGATCTCGGCCCCGGTGATGTAGAAGGCGGTCGGCAGGTCCACGACGATGGCGTCGACCTGGCCGTTCCTCAGCGCTGACTTGGCCTGGTCGTTCTTGGCGAACACGGCGGCAGCCCGCGTGGGCCGCACCACGTCGTCGATGTAGTCGAGGCTGGTGGTGCCGACCTGGGCGCCCAGCTTCACGTCCTTCAGGTCCGCGACGCTCTTCGCCTTCGCCGCCTCGGAGCCCTTCAGGGCGACGACGGCCTGGCGCACGTCGTAGTAGCCGGACGAGAAGTCCACGGCCTTCTTGCGCTCGTCGCTGACGGACACCTGGTTGATGTCGAAGTCGAACGTCTTCTCGCCGGGCGCGAAGGCCTTGTTGAACGGGACGGTTTGCCAGACCACCTTGTCCTTGCCGTAGCCGAGGTGCCGGGCGACGGCGTACGCGACCGCCGACTCGAAGCCCTTGCCGCTCGCGGGGTCGTCGTCCTTGAACCACGGCTCGTAGGCGGGTTCGTCGGTGGCGATTGTCAGCTTGCCCCCGGTCCGGGTGGCCAACTTGCCCTTCTGGCAGGTGTTTCCGGCCGAGGACGTGCCGGCCGCGGGCTCCTCCGGCTGCGGTGCACAGCCGACGGCGGCGGCGAGCAGGGCGGCGGTGACGGCGGCGGCAGCGCGGCGCATGGCGCGCGGGGCAGGATGCATGGCGCGAGATTGGCAGCCGCCGGTCTCGTTTGTCGAGGTCACGACGGAATGTGCTCACATGGTGGGAGCGGGTGTTGCGTTCTTGTGAACACTCCCTGGCGCGCGCCGGGTTCGGCGGTCGCCGGGGCCGCCGGCCGAGGGCGGGGATCGACAGACCGGCGGCCCATCCGCCCAGGAGCCGTCATCCTGTGCGGGGCTCCTACCAGTTGACTACGCAACTACATGCAGGGGGAGCGTACGTACGACACCGGCGTGTGTGAACGATTCACACGGGGCGCGTGCGCGGCCCAATGTTCCACGCGCGTGCGCCCCGCGCGGCCCCCTACCACCCGCGCGCGTGCCACTCCGGCAGATGCGGGCGCTCCGCGCCCAGTGACGTGTCGTTCCCGTGCCCCGGGTAGACCCACGTCTCGTCCGGGAGGACGTCGAAGATCTTGGTCTCCACATCGCGGATGAGACTGGCGAACGCCTTGGGGTCCTTGTGAGTGTTGCCCACACCGCCGGGGAAGAGGCAGTCCCCGGTGAACACATGGGGATGCCCGTGCGGGTCGTCGTAGACGAGGGCGATCGAACCGGGCGTGTGCCCGACCAGGTGGCGCGCGGTGAGCTCCACGCGCCCCACCCGGATGGTGTCGCCGTCGTCGACCAGCACGTCGGTCCGCACCGGGATGCCGTCGGCGTCGTCCCGGCCCGCGTACGTGCGGGCGCCGGTGGCCGACACGACCTCGGCGAGTGCCTGCCAGTGATCGCCGTGCTGGTGGGTCGTGACGACGGACGCGATGCCGTCGTCACCGATCATGCCGAGCAGTGTCTCCGCCTCGTTCGCGGCGTCGATGAGCAACTGCTCGTCCGTCGCCCGGCAGCGCAGCAGATAGGCGTTGTTGTTCATCGGACCGACCGCGATCTTGGTGATCATCAGGTCCTTGAGCTCGTGCACGTCGGCAGGTCCGCCGACCGTCACCTGTCCGCTGTACGTCATGTCCGCCAGCCTATAGCGGGGGAGTGGCACGGGCCCTACAGCGGGGGCAGCGCCGGAAGCGGGCCGCCGTCCACCGTCAGCGCGGCTCCCGTGCGGCGGCCGGCGAGCCAGCCCAGCAGGTCCGCCGGGGAACCGGTGACGGTCACCTCGGGCCCGTCGTCCGTCTCCCGTCCCGTGCTCCACGCGCGCGTGCCGTCCGTGAGGCGCGTGGGCGGTACGTCGGGATGACCGGCGAACCGGTCGGCCAGGAAGGCGATCTCACGCTCGGTGAACTCCGCAGGCAGATCCTCCAGCTCGTACCCGATCCCCAGGTCCACGTGGTGCAGCTCCACCTCCACCCACCGCCGGAACGGCACCCGCGACGCGGAGTCCGTGACCCCGCCACGCAGCTCCACCGTGCGCGACCAGTCCGCGGGAGCGGCCCCGGCCTCCTGGAAGCGGGCCGCGCTCTCGCGCAGGTCGGCGAGCTGGACGTCGAGGGGGCGCGGGGCGTCCCGCTCGATGTCGGCGTCCCGGGCCTCGCCGGAGACGTACATGGGCCGGCCCTCCAGGACGTTCACGAGGGCGTCGGCGTTGCGGGCGACGTGGGCCAGCACGTGGCCCCGGGTCCAGCCGGGAAGCCGTGACGGCTGCGTCACAGAGGCGTTGTCCAGTTTGCCGACTGCGATGAGCAGCCGTTCCGTAGCGGCATGTACAGACGCCAGGTCATGACCGTGATCAATCATGGTGCTGACCCTAATGCCGCCACACCTTCGGGTGAAGGTGGCGAACCGGTGCCGGTAATCGAAAGCACGTGCTATATGGTCGGGCGTGACGTCGGGCATGCTGGAAAGCCGGGGTTTGTTGGCAACCCGTGAATCCGACCGGCGTTGTCAGTGGCTCCCCCTAGTCTGGGAAAGACGGGGGCCCCGCCCCTGTCACTTCTCTCAAGAAAGGTGCGGACCGGCGTGGCCGACCGTCTCATCGTTCGTGGAGCGCGCGAGCACAATCTCAAGAACGTCTCGCTCGACCTCCCGCGCGACTCGCTCATCGTCTTCACGGGCCTGTCGGGGTCGGGCAAGTCCTCGCTGGCCTTCGACACCATCTTCGCCGAGGGACAGCGGCGCTACGTGGAGTCGCTCTCCTCGTACGCCCGGCAGTTCCTCGGCCAGATGGACAAGCCGGACGTCGACTTCATCGAGGGCCTGTCCCCGGCCGTCTCCATCGACCAGAAGTCGACCTCGCGCAACCCGCGCTCCACGGTCGGCACCATCACCGAGGTCTACGACTACCTGCGTCTGCTCTTCGCGCGCATCGGCAAGCCGCACTGCCCCGAGTGCGGCCGCCCGATCTCGCGCCAGTCGCCGCAGGCCATCGTCGACAAGGTCCTGGAGCTGCCGGAGGGCAGCCGCTTCCAGGTGCTCTCGCCGCTGGTGCGCGAGCGCAAGGGCGAGTTCGTCGATCTCTTCGCCGACCTCCAGACCAAGGGCTACTCCCGCGCGCGGGTCGACGGCGAGACCATCCAGCTGTCGAACCCGCCCACGCTGAAGAAGCAGGAGAAGCACACCATCGAGGTGGTCGTCGACCGCCTCACGGTCAAGGAAGGCGCCAAGCGCCGTCTCACCGACTCCGTCGAGACCGCCCTCGGCCTGTCCGGCGGCATGGTCGTACTCGACTTCGTCGACCTCCCCGAGGACGACCCCGAGCGCGAGCGCATGTACTCGGAGCATCTGTACTGCGCGTACGACGACCTGTCCTTCGAGGAGCTGGAGCCGCGCTCCTTCTCCTTCAACTCGCCCTTCGGCGCCTGCCCGGACTGCTCCGGCATCGGCACGCGCATGGAGGTCGACGCGGAGCTCATCGTCCCGGACCCGGACAAGAGCCTCGACGAGGGTGCCATCCACCCCTGGTCGCACGGCCACACCAAGGACTACTTCGGCCGCCTGATCGGCGCACTCGCCGACGCCCTCGGCTTCCGCACGGACATCCCCTTCGCGGGCCTCCCGCAGCGTGCCAAGAAGGCCCTCCTCCACGGCCACAAGACCCAGGTCGAGGTCCGCTACCGCAACCGCTACGGGCGCGAGCGCCGATACACCACGGCCTTCGAGGGCGCCGTCCCCTTCGTCAAGCGCCGGCACAGCGAGGCCGAGAGCGACGCCAGCCGTGAGCGCTTCGAGGGCTACATGCGCGAGGTGCCCTGCCCGACCTGTGAGGGCACGCGCCTGAAGCCGATCGTCCTCGCGGTCACGATCATGGACAAGTCCATCGCGGAGGTCTCCGCGATGTCGATCAGCGACTGCGCGGACTTCCTGAGGGAGCTGAAGCTCAGCGCCCGCGACAAGAAGATCGCCGAGCGCGTCCTGAAGGAGGTCAACGAGCGGCTGCGGTTCCTCGTCGACGTTGGTCTGGACTACCTCTCGCTGAACCGCGCGGCCGGCACCCTCTCGGGCGGCGAGGCCCAGCGCATCCGCCTGGCCACCCAGATCGGCTCCGGCCTCGTCGGCGTGCTGTACGTCCTCGACGAGCCGTCCATCGGCCTGCACCAGCGCGACAACCACCGGCTGATCGAGACCCTGGTCCGGCTGCGCGACATGGGTAACACGCTCATCGTCGTCGAGCACGACGAGGACACCATCAAGACCGCCGACTGGGTCGTCGACATCGGCCCCGGCGCCGGTGAGCACGGCGGCAAGGTCGTGCACAGCGGCTCCCTGAAGGAGCTGCTCGCCAACGACGAGTCGCAGACCGGCCAGTATCTGTCCGGCAAGAAGGCCATCCCGCTGCCCGACATCCGGCGCCCGGTCGACCCGTCCCGGCGGCTCACGGTGCACGGCGCCCGGGAGAACAACCTCCAGGACATCGACGTCTCGTTCCCGCTGGGCGTGTTCACCGCCGTCACCGGCGTGTCCGGCTCCGGCAAGTCGACCCTGGTCAACGACATCCTGTACACGCACCTGGCCCGCGAGCTGAACGGCGCGAGGAACGTGCCCGGGCGGCACACGCGCGTGGACGGCGACGACCTCGTCGACAAGGTCGTGCACGTCGACCAGTCGCCCATCGGCCGCACCCCGCGATCCAACCCGGCCACGTACACCGGCGTCTTCGACCACATCCGCAAGCTGTTCGCCGAGACCACCGAGGCGAAGGTCCGCGGCTACATGCCGGGCCGCTTCTCCTTCAACGTCAAGGGCGGCCGCTGCGAGAACTGCTCGGGCGACGGCACCATCAAGATCGAGATGAACTTCCTCCCGGACGTCTACGTCCCGTGCGAGGTCTGCCACGGCGCCCGGTACAACCGGGAGACCCTGGAGGTCCACTACAAGGGCAAGTCCATCGCCGACGTCCTGAACATGCCGATCGAGGAGGCCACGGAGTTCTTCGAGGCGGTCCCCGCGATCTCCCGCCACATGAAGACCCTCAAGGACGTCGGCCTCGGCTACGTCCGGCTCGGCCAGTCCGCGACCACCCTGTCCGGCGGTGAGGCACAGCGCGTCAAGCTCGCCAGCGAGCTCCAGCGCCGCTCCACCGGCCGCACGGTCTACGTCCTGGACGAGCCGACCACCGGTCTGCACTTCGAGGACATCAGCAAGCTGCTGACGGTCCTGTCCGGACTGGTCGACAAGGGCAACACGGTCATCGTCATCGAGCACAACCTCGACGTGATCAAGACGGCCGACTGGGTCGTCGACATGGGCCCCGAAGGCGGCGCCGGCGGCGGCCTGGTCGTCGCCGAGGGCACGCCCGAGGAGGTCGCCGCGGTCCCGGCCAGCCACACCGGCAAGTTCCTGCGCGAGGTCCTCGGCGCCGACCGGATCAGCGACGCGTCCTCGGTGAAGGCCCCGCGCAAGACGGCGGCGAAGAAGACGGTGCCGGCCCAGACCAGGGCAAACAGGACCGCCACCAGGACGGTCGACAGCACCGCGGCCAAGAAGACAGCCGCGAAGTCCACGAAGGCCGCCGCGAAGAAGACGACGCGGACGACCAAGGGCTGAGGGCTCCCGCCGACGCGCCGTGCCCCACAGGAACTTCCTGTGGGGCACGGCGCGTCGTTGTGCACTCAGGCGTCCTTCGGCTCCACGAACGGCAGGTCGAGCTGGTCGACGCTGATGCCCGCGATGTGCGGGGGGCGCTTCGAGCGTCAGCCCTCCAGCTCGTGCGCGTACGGCGGTTCCGCACCGGCCCGGGAGCAGGTGACCGCCGCCGCACGGGCCGCGAAGCCCAGCAGCCCCGTCCAGCCTTCTGGCCCCAGCGCGGCCAGCGCCCGCCCGCTGAGCGCGTCGCGTGCCGCGAGCCCGTGCAGCAGCGCCGCGTTCACCGTGTCGCCCGCGCCGATCGTGTCCACGACCTCCACCCGCTCGCCCGGCACCGCGTACTCGCCGCCGGTGGTGAAGGCGGTCAGCCCGTCGCCGCCCCGGGTGATCACGACCGCCGCGGGGCCGGCCGCCAGCCACTCCTGGGGCGTGCCGCCGAGCCACTGGGCGTCCTCCTCGGACAGCTTCAGCAGCGACACCGACGGCAGCCAGCTCTTGAACCGCGCCCGGTAGGCGTCCGCGTCCCGGATCAGCCCGGCCCTGATGTTCGGGTCCAGCGTGGTGAACACACCCTGCGCGGCCGCCGCACGCATCAGCTCCTCGTAGGCGCTCGCCCCCGGCTCCAGCACCAGCGAACAGGTCCCGAAGGAGACGGCCCGGGTGCCGGGCGGCAGCGCGGCGGGCGCCGTGAACAGCCGGTCCGCCGTCCCGTCGACGTAGAAGGAGTACGCCGCCGAGCCGTCCGCACCGACCGTGGCGACGGCGAGGGTCGTGGGCTCGGTGCCGCGCTGCACCGACGACACGTCCACCCCGGTCTCCCGCAGGCGGTCGAGCAGGGCCTCCCCGAAGGCGTCGTACGACACCCGGGAGCAGAAGGCGGCGGGGGAGCCGAGACGGCCCAGCGCCACCGCCGTGTTGTACGGGCCGCCGCCGAGCGCCGGCTGGAGTGCCGCCAGGGCGCCCGTGCCCCGCGGTACCAGGTCGATCAGTGCCTCACCGGCGACGACGATCATGCGACGGTTCCTCTCTCGGACTGCGCGGGCTGCTCATGCTGCTCAAGCCGCACGGACTGCCCCGGCTCCTCGGGGCAGCCGCACGACGTGCGGTGGACGAAGGTGCAGGGGAGCCGCACGGTCCGGGCGGACCGGTCCGGCTCGGCGAGACGTTCCAGGAGCACGCGTACGGCCCGGGCGCCGATGTCCCTGCTGGGCTGCGCGATGGCGGTGAGCCGGGGCGAGAACAGGTCCGCCCAGGCGAAGTCGTCGAAGCAGCACAGCGCGATGTCGCCGGGCACGGACAGGCCGTGCGCGCGCAGGGACCGCAGCGCCCCGATGGTCATGGCGTTGTTGCCGGTGACCAGCGCGGTGGGCGGCACGGCGAGGGACAGCAGGGCGGCGGTGGCCTGTTCGGCGCCGGCCGACTCCGAGGCGCCGTGCACCAGGAGCCGTTCGTCGTACGGCAGCCCCGCGAACGCGAGGCCGCTCCGGTAGCCGGTGATCCGCTCGCTCGTGGTGCTGAGCCCCGGCCGTCCCGCCACCAGCCCGATCCGGCGATGGCCGAGACCGGCGAGATGGGTGACCAGCCGGGACGTCGGTTCGGCGTTGTCGGCGCAGACCTGGTCGAAGCGCGGTCCGCCGTCCGGGGCGTCCACCAGCCGGTCGAGGAAGACGGCCGGTACCTCGTGCCGGCCCAGGTAGGCGAGCAGTCCGCGCGGATCCGCGGAGGGCGCGACGATCATGCCGTCCACCCGGCGCTCGTGCAGCAGCTGCACGACCTTGCGCTCGTGCTCCGGGTCGTCGTGCGGATCGGCGATGAGGAGGCTGTAGCCGTGCTCCAGGGCGCCGGCCTCGACGCCCTGGAGGATCTCCGTGAAGTACGGGTTGCTGATCGCCGACACCGCCAGCCCGATGGACCGGGTGCGTGCCGTCACCAGGGAACGCGCCAGCGTGTTCGTGGTGTAGCCCAGCTCCTCCACGGCGTCCAGAACCGCCTGCCGGGTGTGCGGCAGCACCGGCCGGGTGCCGTTCAGGACGTGCGAGACGGTCGCCACGGAGACTCCGGCACTCCGTGCGACATCGGCCATGGTCGCCATGGCGTTCCCTCCTCCTCTTCCGGCGGGAACGTATCGCATCCGACGCCCGACGTAAACGCTTGCGCAAGCGTTTACGTCCTATCGCGGCCACGGGCCGGAAACGGTCCCGCCGTCGGTCCGGCGGCGGGGGCGAGGCGATGCCCGCGCTACTCCCAGTCCCAGCCGATCCCCAGGAACCCGGTGCGCACCCGCGGCTCGACCAGGTGCACCGACCGGTGCCGTCCGCTCAGCGCCAGGTCCTGGCAGCCGGTGCGCGGGGCCACCGCCGAGTGCTGGGCGAAACGGTGGCAGCGCACGGGCAGGGCCGCCGCGTCGAAGCACACCTGGAGCGCGTACTGGCCGCCGGGGGCGTCGAAGCCGCGGAGGTACTCGTGTGACACACCCGCCGTGCCGTCCTCGACGCCGAAGCGGAACAGGAACGTGTCGCCGGCCCGCAGCCGGGTGTCGAAGAGCAGCTCGGCCGCGAGCAATCCCGTGTCGTCGTGCCAACGGACGCGTCCCGTACGGCAGTTCTCCAGCGCGTGCACCCTCATGCGCTCCGGTACGGCCCCCCGGTCACCGTGGTGGACGGCCACGAAGCGGTCGACACCGTCCCGGTGGGCGCGCACGATGTGGTGTGACTCCCGCTCGGCCAGCTCGCGCCGCGCCCCTATCCGCAGCCGCTCGTGGTGCCCGAGGGTGTGCAGACCGCCGTCCGGCGGGCAGTCCAGCTCGGCCAGCAGTTGGTCCAGGACCCCGGAGGCCTCGACGAGGGAGCGGTAGGAGCGGGCCGCGGACCGCTGCCCGGACGTGCCTTCGCCGGACTCGGCGAGCAGCCGGATCAGCGACTCCTCGGGAAGCTCCAGGATCTCCTCCAGCGCGCGCACGGCCCGCAGCGACTCGGGGCGCTGCGGGCGCCTGGCCCCCTGCTGCCAGTAACTCAGGCTGGTCACACCGACCTTCACTCCTTGGCGGGAGAGATGGTGCTGCACGCGTTGCAGCGGCAGCCCGCGGGCGGCGATCGCGGCACGCAGGGCGACATGGAAGGGGCCGCCTCGCAGTGCCGAGTCCAGTTCCGCGGTGGCGACGTCCGCGTGCTGTGGGGCGTGCGGCATGCAGGGGCCTCTCTGTGAGTCGGCGACGGCTGGTCAGGCCGTTCGCGCGGGCCGCCCGGGACCCGTCCCGCCGGCGCAGGGAGGTCTTCACATCCGTACGCCGTCGTTCAGGGCCCCGAGTTCCCCCGCATTGAAGCGTGTTGACCTGGCCCCGACAACACCTGATGCCGGACAGTGACGTACTCCCGGCCGGGTCCGTCCGGACATGCGAACGCCCGGGGCGTGCGCCCCGGGCGTTCGCGACAGAGGGTGAGCTTCTAGGAGCGTTCGCCTCCGCCCGGCTCCTCGAGGGCCAGGCGCTTGGCCCGCACTATGTCGGGGTCACGGGGGTCCAGCGCGTCGCGCAGCGCGAACGGCTCGTCCGTGTACCGGCGGGCTCGGACGGCCCGCCGGCTCTTCTCGATCCGCATCCGCTTCATCTGCGCAGCCCTCCGACCCGTGGCCCGTTCCGCTCCGGGAGCGGCCGGTCCGCCTGACAACGTGTGTCTGCACCGACACGGCCTCCGTCCGCCGGACGTCGCCGTGTCTCCATGGGAAGCCTGCATTCCCGCTACCGGCCTGCCGTAACCCCGGTGCGGGACATGCCATTGGAAATCGCCTGCCGCCGGACCCTGATCGTGCCCCGCCGCCCCGCCGGACTGTCGGTGCTCGCCAGTAGGGTGTGAGACATGGCCGACCCCTCCAGCTACCGCCCCAAACCGGGTGAGATCCCCGACTCGCCGGGGGTCTACAGGTTCCGTGACGAGCACCGCCGGGTGATCTACGTCGGAAAGGCGAAAAGCCTGCGCCAGCGGCTGGCGAACTACTTCCAGGACCTGGCGGGCCTGCACCCGCGCACCCGCTCCATGGTCACCACGGCCGCGTCCGTGGAATGGACGGTGGTGTCCACGGAGGTCGAGGCGCTCCAGCTGGAGTACTCGTGGATCAAGGAGTACGACCCCCGGTTCAACGTCAAGTACCGCGACGACAAGAGCTACCCGTACCTCGCGGTGACGATGAACGAGGAGTTCCCGCGCGTGCAGGTGATGCGCGGTCACAAGAAGAAGGGCGTCCGCTACTTCGGGCCGTACGCGCACGCGTGGGCGATCCGCGACACCGTCGACCTCCTGCTGCGCGTCTTCCCCGTGCGCACCTGCTCGGCCGGCGTCTTCAAGAACGCCGCCCGCACGGGCCGCCCCTGTCTCCTCGGTTACATCGACAAGTGCTCGGCCCCCTGCGTGGACCGGGTCTCCGCCGAGGAGCACCGCGAACTGGCCGACGAGTTCTGCGACTTCATGACCGGCCGTACGAACACGTACATCCGCCGCCTGGAGAAGCAGATGGGCGAGGCGGCCGAGGAGATGGAGTACGAGCGGGCGGCCCGGTTGCGCGACGACATCGGGGCCCTGAAGAAGGCCATGGAGAAGAACGCGGTCGTGCTCGCCGACGCGACCGACGCCGATCTGATCGCGGTCGCCGAGGACGAACTGGAAGCGGCCGTCCAGATCTTCCACGTGCGCGGCGGACGCGTGCGCGGCCAGCGCGGCTGGGTCACCGACAAGGTGGAGGAGATCACCACCGGCGCCCTCGTGGAGCACGCCCTCCAGCAGCTGTACGGCGAGGAGACGGGCGATGCCGTCCCCAAGGAGGTGCTGGTCCCCGCCCTGCCCGACCCGGTGGAGCCCGTCCAGGAGTGGCTCACCGGCCGGCGCGGCTCGGGCGTCTCCCTGCGCGTCCCGCAGCGCGGCGACAAGAAGGCCCTCATGGAGACGGTGCAGCGCAACGCCCAGCAGGCGCTCGTCCTGCACAAGACCAAGCGCGCCTCGGACCTGACCACGCGCTCGCGCGCCCTGGAGGAGATCGCCGACGCGCTCGACCTGGACAGCGCCCCGCTGCGGATCGAGTGTTACGACATCTCCCACCTCCAGGGCGACGACGTGGTGGCCTCCATGGTCGTCTTCGAGGACGGCCTGGCCCGCAAGAGCGAGTACCGCCGCTTCCAGATCAAGGGCTTCGCCGGGCAGGACGACGTCCGCTCCATGCACGAGGTGATCACCCGCCGCTTCCGCCGCTACCTCGCCGAGAAGGAGAAGACGGGCGAGTGGGCGGACGGCGAGGCCAGCGAGACCGCTGAGAACGGCGAGACCGCTGAGACCGGCGAGATCATCGGAACGAGCCCCACCGAGGACGACGGGCGCCCCAAGAAGTTCGCCTACCCGCCGCAGCTCGTGGTCGTCGACGGCGGCGCCCCGCAGGTCGCGGCCGCCCAGCGGGCCCTGGACGACCTCGGCATCGACGACATCGCCGTGTGCGGCCTCGCCAAGCGCCTGGAGGAGGTCTGGCTGCCCGGCGACGACGACCCGGTGGTCCTCCCCCGCACCAGCGAGGGCCTGTACCTGCTCCAGCGGGTCCGTGACGAGGCCCACCGCTTCGCGATCACCTACCAGCGCACCAAGCGGTCCAAGCGCTTCCGGTCCAGCCCCCTGGACGACGTCCCGGGGCTCGGGGACACGCGCAAGCAGGCACTCCTGAAGCACTTCGGTTCGTTGAAGAGACTGCGATCCGCCACCATCGACCAGATCTGCGAGGTTCCCGGCATAGGCCGCAAGACCGCCGAGACGATCGTGGCGGCCCTCGCCCAGGCGGCCCCGGCCGCACCCGCCGTCAACACGGCGACTGGAGAGATCATGGAAGAGGAACCCGGCACCATGGGTTCCAGTGGGGAGCCCGTGACGGCGGGCGCCCCGGACGAACGACGGGGGCAGGAGACATGAATGTGAACGAGCACGACGGGCAAGAAGAGCAAGCCGGAGACGGAGCACAGGTGAGTACGGGCACGCCCAACGAGAAGAACGCGGTCCCGGACGCGGCCATCCCCGAGCTGGTGATCATCTCCGGCATGTCCGGGGCCGGCCGCTCCACGGCCGCGAAGTGCCTGGAGGACCTCGGCTGGTTCGTCGTCGACAACCTGCCGCCCGCGCTGATCCCCACCATGGTGGAGCTCGGCGCCCGCTCCCAGGGCAACGTGGCCCGGATCGCCGTCGTCGTCGACGTCCGCGGCCGCCGCTTCTTCGACAACCTCCGCGAGTCCCTGGCCGACCTGGAGGCGAAGAACGTCACCCGGAGGATCGTCTTCCTGGAGTCCTCCGACGACGCCCTGGTGCGCCGCTTCGAGTCGGTGCGCCGCCCGCACCCCCTCCAGGGCGACGGGCGGATCGTCGACGGCATCGCCGCCGAGCGAGAGCTGCTGCGAGAGCTGCGCGGCGACGCCGACCTGGTGATCGACACCTCCAGCCTCAACGTGCACGAGCTGCGCGCCAAGATGGACGCCCAGTTCGCCGGCGAGGAGGAGCCGGAGCTGCGGGCCACGGTCATGTCCTTCGGCTACAAGTACGGTCTGCCGGTCGACGCCGACCTGGTCGTCGACTGCCGCTTCCTGCCGAATCCGCACTGGGTCCCGGAGCTGCGCCCGTACACGGGCCTCAACGACGAAGTGTCCGGGTACGTCTTCAACCAGCCCGGTGCCAAGGAGTTCCTCGACCGCTACACGGAGCTCCTCCAGCTCATCGCCACCGGCTACCGCCGTGAGGGCAAGCGCTACGTGACCATCGCCGTGGGCTGCACGGGCGGCAAGCACCGCTCGGTCGCCATGTCGGAGAAGCTCGCCGCCCGGCTCGCCGCCGAGGGCGTGGAGACGGTGGTCGTACACCGGGACATGGGACGCGAATGACACGACGTACTCCGCGGCTGAGCCGGCTGCGCCGGGTGGTGCCCGACGGCAGCACCGACGGAAGGAGCGGCCGGCCCGCCGAGGCCCGCGGCGGCAGACCCCGCCGCCGGGGCACCCAGCCCAAGGTCGTCGCCCTCGGCGGCGGCATGGGCCTATCCGCCTCGCTCGCCGCGCTGCGCCGGATCACCGGCGACCTCACCGCCGTCGTCACCGTGGCCGACGACGGCGGCTCCAGCGGCCGGCTGCGTGACGAACTGGGCGTGCTGCCGCCCGGCGACCTGCGCAAGGCACTGGCCGCGCTGTGCGGTGACGACGACTGGGGCCAGACCTGGGCGCGCGTCATCCAGCACCGTTTCCAGTCCAAGGGCGACCTGCACGAGCACGCGGTCGGCAACCTGCTGATCGTCGCCCTGTGGGAGCAGCTCGGCGACCACGTCCAGGCCCTCGACCTGGTCGGGCGGCTGCTCGGCGCGCAGGGGCGCGTGCTGCCCATGTCCGCCGTCCCGCTGGAGCTCCAGGCCCTGGTGAAGGGGCACGACCCGGCCCGCCCGGACGAGGTGGACACGGTCCGCGGCCAGGCCACTGTCGCCCTCACCCCGGGCGAGGTGCAGTCCGTGCACGTCGTGCCGCATGACCCGCCCGCCGTGCCCGAGGCGGTCCAGGCCGTCCTGGACGCGGACTGGGTGGTGCTGGGCCCCGGCTCCTGGTTCTCCTCGGTCATCCCGCATCTGCTGGTGCCCGAGCTGCTGGACGCGCTCACGCAGACCAAGGCCCGCCGGGTACTCTCCCTGAACCTCGCCCCGCAGCCCGGAGAAACAGAGGGCTTCTCCCCGCAGCGTCATTTGGAGGTTTTGGGACGACACGCCCCTAAACTCGCCCTGGACGTGGTGCTGGCCGACGAGGCCGCCGTGCCCGACCGTGACTCCCTGACCGACGCCGCCAAGCGCTTCGGGGCCGCGGTCGAGCTGGCGCCGGTGGCCCGGCCCGACGGGACCCCGAGGCACGACCCGGAGCTGTTGGCCGCCGCGTACGACCGTATTTTTCGGATGCATGGAAGGATCGGCCCATGGCGATGACGGCAGCGGTGAAGGACGAGATCTCCCGGCTCCCCGTCACCCGGACCTGCTGCAGAAAGGCGGAGGTCTCCGCCATTCTGCGGTTCGCCGGCGGCCTTCACCTGGTGAGCGGTCGGATTGTGATCGAGGCGGAGCTGGACACGGCGATGGCGGCCCGCCGCCTCAAGCGGGACATCCTGGAGATCTTCGGCCACAGCTCGGAACTGATCGTGATGGCACCGGGCGGACTGCGCCGCGGCTCGCGCTACGTGGTGCGCGTCGTCGCGGGCGGTGACCAGCTGGCCCGTCAGACCGGCCTGGTCGACGGGCGGGGCCGCCCGATCCGCGGCCTGCCCCCGCAGGTGGTCTCGGGGGCCACCTGCGACGCCGAGGCCGCCTGGCGGGGCGCCTTCCTGGCGCACGGATCGCTCACCGAGCCCGGCCGCTCCTGCTCCCTGGAGGTGACGTGCCCGGGCCCCGAGGCAGCGCTCGCCCTGGTAGGCGCCGCCCGCCGCCTCCAGATCCCCGCGAAGGCCCGCGAGGTGCGCGGCGTGGACCGGGTCGTCGTCCGTGACGGCGACGCGATCGGCGCCCTGCTCACCCGCCTCGGCGCCCACGAGTCGGTGCTGGCCTGGGAGGAGCGCCGGATGCGCCGCGAGGTGCGGGCCACGGCGAACCGGCTCGCCAACTTCGACGACGCCAACCTGCGCCGCTCGGCCCGCGCGGCGGTCGCCGCCGGTGCCCGGGTGCAGCGCGCGCTTGAGATCCTCGGCGAGGACGTGCCCGAGCACCTCGCCGCGGCCGGCCGGCTGCGCATGGATCACAAGCAGGCCTCCCTGGAGGAGCTGGGCGCGCTCGCCGATCCGCCGCTGACCAAGGACGCCGTGGCCGGCCGGATCCGCCGCCTGCTGGCCATGGCCGACAAGCGCGCGTCCGACCTGGGCATCCCGGGCACGGAGGCCAACCTCTCCGAGGAGCTGGCCGACAACCTCGTAGGCTGATCACACAGTCCGTCAAGAAGCCGGTGCCGGCCTCCACTTGGGTGGTCGGCACCGGCTTTCGCGTGTCGTTGGGGCACTCTTGACTCGATCATGGACTGTCATGAGCCTGGCATCTGTTCGCTGCTGTGGCGAACCCACGCTAGGGGGGTTCATGAGACGAAGAGCGAGATCGATCCTCGCTGTCGGCGCGCTCCTGATCGGGGGAGCGAGCATCGCACCCATCGCCCAGGCACAACCGGACAGTTCACCCCCGTCCGACCCGGACGAAGTCAAGGTCTTCCGCGCCGACGTCACCCGCGAGCAGGTACCCCTGCTGCTCGCGGCCGGCCAGGACGGCCACGAACTCAGCGAGCAGGTGCCAGAGAAGGGCACCGCCACCATCGAGGTCATCCTGACCGACCAGCAGGCGAAGAAGCTGGCGAAGCAGGGCGTCGACCTCGCCGAGCACGACCTCTCCACCAAGGCGGAAGCCCGCGTCGCTGACGCCGCCGAGGGCGTGTTCCGCCCCTATGGCGGCAAGGGCGGCATCAAGGAGGAGATCCTCAGGACCGCGCAGGAGAACCCCGGCCTCACCAAGGCCGTCTCCATCGGCAAGACGGTCAAGGGCCAGGACATCCTCGCGCTGAAGCTCACCAAGGGCGCGAAGAAGACGAAGGACGGCTCCAAGCCCTCGGTCCTCTACCTGTCCAACCAGCACGCGCGTGAGTGGATCACGCCGGAGATGACCCGGCGCCTGATGCACCACTACCTGGACAACTACAAGAAGGACCGGCGCGTCAAGAAGATCGTCGACTCCACCGAACTGTGGTTCGTCATCTCGGCCAACCCCGACGGCTACGACCACACGCACGCCAGTGACGCCAACCGCCTGTGGCGCAAGAACCTGCGGGACGTCAACGGCGACGGCGTCATCGGCACCGGCGACGGCGTCGACCTCAACCGCAATTTCGCCTACAAGTGGGGCTACGACGACGAGGGCTCGTCCCCCAACCCCACCAGCGAGACCTACCGCGGCGCGGGCCCGAACTCCGAGCCGGAGACCCAGGCGCTGGATGCCTTCCAGAAGCGGATCGGCTTCACGTACGGCATCAACTACCACTCCGCCGCCGAACTGATCCTCTACGGAGTCGGCTGGCAGGTGGCTACGCACACCCCCGACGACGTCGTGTACGAAGCGCTCGCCGGTACGCCCGAGAATCCCGCGATCCCCGGCTACCACCCGCAGGTCTCCTCCGAGCTGTACACCACCAACGGCGAGGCCGACGGCCACGCGGCGAACGTCAACGGCCTGGCGATGTTCACCCCGGAGATGTCGACCTGTCAGTCGGCCTCCAACGCCGACCCGAACGACGAGTGGAAGGCGTCCGACTGCCGGTCGATCTTCACCTTCCCGGACGACGAGAAGCTGATCCAGCAGGAGTTCGCCAAGAACGTCCCGTTCGCGCTCTCCGTCGCCGAGTCCGCATCCCACCCCGACCGGCCGTCCTCGTCGGTCGGGCTGAGCGCCGCCGACTTCACCCCGGCCGCGTTCCCGGTGTCGTACTCCCGCGGCGCCGACCAGGAGGTCTCCGTCGTCGCACGCAAGTCGCTGCGCGACAAGGAGCTGAAGTACCGCGTCAACGGCGGCCGCACCGAGGACATGGCGCTCAAGCCCTGGAAGGGCGGCGAGACCTACGGCGGTGAGGACAACCTCTACTTCGACGAGTACCGCGCGAAAGTCAAGGACGGCGGCCCCGGCGACAAGGTCGAGGTGTGGTTCACCGCGGAGACGAGGAACGGCAGGACGGTCTCCAGCAAGCGCTTCACCTACACCGTCGCCGAACGTCCCAAGGCGGACACCCTCGTCATCGCCGAGGAGGGAGCGACCGCCACGCAGGCGCGGAAGTACGTGGACGCCCTCAAGGCCAACGGCCGCAAGGCGCTCGTCTGGGACGTCGCCGAGCGCGGGGCGCCGGACGCGCTGGGGGTGCTGAGCCACTTCGACACCGTCGTCCACTACACGGGCGCGAGCGTCCCCGGCAACGCCACCCAGCTCCAGCTGCGCGCCTTCCTCAACGAGGGCGGCAGGCTGATCGAGGCCGGTGAGCAGGCCGGCGGCAGCGTCGACCTCGGCGGCGGCACCCTGTCGAACGACTTCAGCCAGTACTACCTGGGCGCCTACAGCCGTACCTCGGCCGCCGGAGCCACCGGCTTCACCGGTTCCGGCGAGCTGGGCGGCTTCTCGGGTCCGCTCGCCGGCGCGCCCGGCAACCCCCTGGACAAGGCGGGCCGGTACGGCGTCACCTCCGACGAACTGCCCGCCGACGAGTTCCCGCAGTTCGCGAGCAAGGGCGCCGGACAGTTCGCCGGCGCGGTCAACCCGTACGGCCCGTACGCGGGCTCCTCGATGGCCGCCGCCGTCCACACCGACGACGCCTACAAGCGCCTCACCCGCACCGTGGACCTCACCG
>NZ_DF968371.1:0-242 GCF_001270025.1 Streptomyces azureus
CTAGTAGTGCTTGGTCAGGTCGGTTGTGGTGGTGCGTGTCCTTCCGGCCCGGTGTGGCGTTGAGGGTGTGTGACTCCGGACGAGATTGCTTTGGTGCGTGGTGAGTTGGAGGCGTTCGCGGCGGAGGTGTTCGAGCCGTTCGCGCGCAAGGATCAGCGCCGGTGGGGGCAGGTCTACCTGCGGGGGCTGCTGACCGACGGGCGGCGTAAGTCCATCGAGCCGATGGCCGCCCGGCTCGGGGA
>NZ_DF968372.1:0-35050 GCF_001270025.1 Streptomyces azureus
GCGCAGGATGGAGCGGCTCATACGGTCCTCCTTGCAGTGGGGGTGACGGCTGCTCGATATTTCGAACAGCGATCGCAAGTTCGAACGGACCGTAGAATCGAACCACTTGCGCGTCAATGGTTCGCGCAGCAACAACCATGACCGGCTCGGGAGATCCGTTGTCAGTGGCCCTGGCTATCGTCCATGTCATGGCCTCTAGGGATCCCCTGCTCGATCTGATCCAGAACACGTCGGACATCCATGGCCGGTTGCGGGCATCCTTGTAGCGTTCCAGCTCGCGGGGGAACAGGACGCGCCTGCGGATCTCGTCTCGCGCCTCGTCGCCCGAGGGGAGCGCCCAGTGCCGATGCATGGTGTTGATCTGGGTCCGCAGGTCCCACGTTCATTGATCTCGTGCCCGCCGCTGCCGGTGAACATGACCTCGCACCGCCGGGCGGCTGCCTGCTCGCGCACGACGTCGAACGCCTCCTGGTAGAAGGCTCCCGCCGGGTCGTGCGGCTTGCACAGATCGCGCACGCCTCCGGCGCAGAAGGGTGGGTGTTGCATGGCGGGGGTGGCCGTGTCGCGGAAGCCGCAGTGCTCCACAAGGGCCCGACGCCGCTCGCGCTGTTGCCTGCCGGTGTTCCCTCCCACCAGCAGGCCGAAGCTGTACACCTCGGGGAAGCGGGCTGCTTTCACGCACCGACGGTGATGCCGAAGGTGACCTCGGCGGACGGGCTGTACCCCGAGACGGTGCCCGGCGCGGAGCCGGTCGAGGGCGCGCTGGCCCGCACGCAGGCCGTGTTCGAGTTCAGGGCCAACGGGGTGTCCGACACCGTCAAGTACGTGTGGGGCCTGGACCGAACGCCGCCGAGCGAACCGACGGATGAGACTCCGGTCAAGGGCGGCTCCGTGAAGCAGAAGATCACGCCGCTCACCCCCGGACCGCACACCCTCTACGTTCGGGCCTACGACGTGGGCGGCAACCCCGGGCCGGTCTACCCCTACCGCTTCTACGTCAAGAGTCCGGGAGTCACCGACAAACCCGGCGACCTGAACGGTGACGGCCAGCCCGACATGCTCGCCGTCGACGGCTCCGCCAACCTGCGCCTGTACGGCGGCACCGGCAATGGCGCGGTGGCGACGATGGTGCCCCTCTCCTCCGGCGGGGGCTGGAACGGCGCGCGGATGACCCACAGGGGCGACTGGGACGAGGACCTGTACGAGGATCTGGTAACCCTGCGCGGCGGCAAGCTGTGGTTCTACCCGAACGACGGCCAAGGCGAGTTCACCGACGACACCCGGCAGGAGGTGGAGATCCTCGGCGAGTCCGAGACGGGCGGAGTCACCAGCACCGCGGACATCGACCAGATCGTCTCGGTCGGGAACATCACGAACTACTCCGAGGCGGACTACCCCGACTTCGTCGGGTCATCGGGGACCAACTCTGGTTCCTGCCGGGGCACTTCGGCCAGACTCTCGAATCGGGCTATCTGATCGGTGCATCAGGGTGGGGGAAGATGCACCTCGCCTCGCCCGGCGACGTCGACGGCGACGGCTTCACCGACCTGATCGCCCGCGACAGCGGCACCGGGCAGGTCTGGCTGTATCACGGCCTCAGCGCCGGTGACGCGGACGCCGACGGGATCCCGGACGGTGGCACCGACCCGGCGTCGCTGGCTTCGGCCGCCAACCGTACGGCGTACGCCACCGGCTGGACCCCGGCCGCCCGCCCGCTGCTCACCGGGTCCGGCGACTCCAACGGCGATGGCGTTCCGGACCTGTGGACCACCACGTCCAACACCACGGCAGGACTGGAGTTCGTCCCGGGACGCAAGAGCGGCCTGCACGGTCCACCCGTAGTGGTCGGCAAAGGGGGCTGGCAGGCGATCAAGGCGATCTCCTGACGGAGTCGGCCGCCTCCGCGTCACCGCGCCCCCCCGGTCACACGACCGCCGGACGGGGGCGCGTGGTGACGGCACCCTGAACCCGGGGGGCGAGGGGGGCGAGCCGTCAGGCCTCTCCGTAGACTCCGGCCCCGCTCGTCACCGCCGCCCGCCGAACTCCCAGGCGTGCACCTCGATGTCTGCATACCGCCCCGGCGTGAGGACACGGCGCGCCGTCTCCGTGTCCGGGGCCCGGACCAGCGCCGCCGTGCCCAGCCAGGCGGAGCCGTCGTCGGAGAGCAGGGGGCCGTAGGCGATGAGGTCTTCCGAGTCGGGCGGTGCGTCGGGGCCGGCCGACGGGTCCGGGCCCAGCCCGAGTACGAGGTAGCGGTTGCCGGTCGTCGGGCCGCCGGGGAAGTCCCACATGGTGCGGCCCAGGAGATTGCGCCAGCGGCGCAGCAGGACGTCCCGGTACGCGCCGGCCTGGTAGTTGGGCTCGTCGAAGGCGAAGGCACGGGCGGTGGCGGGGTCCGGCAGGTCGAGGATGTGGACGCTGCCGGTGGGGGTTTCGCCGTCCGCGGCGAAGGTCGGGCCACGGGCGATCATCTCGGTCGCGTACCGGTCCATGTAGGACCAGTGCTTTTCCAGCAGCTCGTGACGCAGTGGCAGCGAGCCGGGGCGATCGCGGTGGTAACAGAAGAACTCCATGGACGCAGACACTTCCCCAACGCCGGAAGCGGCTCAAGCCGTTATCGCAGCAGGTGTCGGCGTAGAGTCGGTCCGGCAGCAGCGCCGGTTCGATTCGGGGGGATCATGACGGCAGTTGACGCACCGCCCATCGTCTTCGTGCACGGGACGCGGTTCAGCGCGGGGCAGTGGAGCCCGCAGCTCGCCGCGCTGCGGGACGAGTTCCCCGTGGCCGCCGTCGATCTGCCAGGGCATGGTTCCCGTTCCGCCGAGGCCTGGAGTCTGCAGGCGGCCGTGGAGGTCGTCTCCGATGCCGTGGAGTCGCTCGGGTGCGGGCCGGCCCTGGTCGTGGGGCACTCGCTCGGGGGCTACGCCTCGCTGGAGTTCGCGCGGGTTCGCCCGGAGCGGTTGCGCGGGCTGGTGCTCGCGGGGGCCAGTGCCTCGACTCGTGGGGCATGGGCGGCGCCGTACCGGTGGGTCGCCGGGCTCGTGCCGCGACTGCCCGCGGATCGGCTGGCCGAGTGGAACGACTGGTTGCTGCGGCGGATGTATCCGGCCGAGGTCGTCGAGGCCACGATCCAGTCCGGTTACGCCTTCCATACCCTGCCCGCCGCCTGGGGCGAGGTGCTGGGGCGTTTCGACGCCGGCGCGATGCGTCATGTGGCGGCTCCGGTGCTCATCCTGAACGGCGAGAAGGACAGTGTCTTCCGGTCCGGCGAGGCGGAGTTCGCCCGGGCGCATCCGCGCGCCCGCGTCGAGCTGATCCCGAGAGCCGGGCATCTCGCGAACTTCGACGATCCGGTTGCCTTCAGCGAAGCCGTTCGCCGCTTCGCCCAACATCTGAGCAACAGCGGCTGAGCGACAGCACATCAACCCGTCCTAGGCGGCCCATCCGGCCCAGCAACCCGGTGGGCCGTCCCTCATCCCGTCAGGACTTCGGGCACTCCTTCCACGCCAGGTGTTACACCGTGCTGATGTCCCCGTCCGTCCGTCGAGTCCATCGTCTTGACTTCTCCCCCCTCCTGAAGGAGGGGGATTCTCACGGCTCGCGCTGTGAGGGTTTCTGCTTCGTCGCCGACTGCCCGCCCGGAGTGCTCCGTTGAGGTCTTACACCGGCTCCACAGACTGTCACCGCCAGCCCGGCGGCCAGAAGGTTTTTCGCCGCGTTCACGTGTCCCGGTCGTGGGTCGTGCCACAGCTGTCGCACGTCCAGGTACGGACGTGCAGCGGCATCTTGTCCTGCAAGGCACCGCACTGGGAGCACAGCCTGGACGAGGGGAAGAAGCGGTCCACCGCGATCACTTCCCGCCCGTACCAGGCGGCCTTGTACTCCAGAAGGCTCCGGAACTCGGCCCAGGCGGCATCAGAGATGGCGCGGGCCAGACTCCGGTTCCTGACCATGGTGCGCACGGTCAGGTCCTCGATCACGAGCGTTTGGCTTTCACGCACGAGTCGGGTGGTCAGCTTGTGCAGGTGGTCACGGCGCCGGTCGACGATCCTCGCGTGGACCCTCGCGACCTTCCTGCGGGCCTTGGCTCGGTTGTTCGACCCCCTGGCCTTGCGGAACAGTTCCCGCTGAGCCTTCGCCAGGAGGGCGCGGTCGCGGCGCTCGTGCCGGAGGTTGGCGACCTTCTCCCCGGTAGAGAGGGTCAGCAGATGGTCCAGGCCGACATCCACACCGATGGCCGTATCGGCGGCCGGGAGCGGCTTGACGCCGGGGTCGTCACACAGCATGGAGACGAACCAGCGTCCGGCCGCGTCCTGGGAGACGGTCACCGTGGACGGCGTCGCCCCCTGCGGGAGCGGACGCGACCACACGATGTCCAGTGGTTCCGTCATCTTCGCCAGGGTCAGCTTCCCGTCACGGAAGCGGAAACCGGACGTGGTGTACTCGGCGGACCTGCGCGACTTCTTCCGCGACTTGAAGCGCGGATACTTCGCCCGCTTGCCGAAGAAGTTCGTGAACGCTGTCTGCAGATGCCGCAGACATTGCTGCAACGGCACCGACGACACGTCGTTAAGGAAGGCCAGCTCCTCGGTCTTCTTCCACGCCGTCAGCATGGCCGAGGTCTGGTTGTAGTTCACCCGCTCCTGGCGCGCCCACGCCTCGGTGCGGGCCGCGAGCGCCATGTTGTAGACCTTGCGCACACATCCGAACGTGCGCCACAGCTCAACCGCCTGCGCATCGGTCGGATAGAAGCGGTACTTGAACGCCCGCTTCACGCACATCGTGGACACGCTCACTAGCGTTCCCGCAAGTGAAGATCAAACCTGCGGGTCAGAGCACCGCGATCCGCCCTGGCGGCGAATCACAGCTCCCTGCCTTGCTCCGAAGGAGTCCGATTCCTCCCCCGCACGAAGGCAGGACTCTCCTCGGAGGCAACGGATGAAACTGACCTTGTCGGCCGACTGCGTACCGGCGTTGACCCGGAGTTCGGTGTTGATGTCGAAGTTGCGCTGGACTCCGCAGGGTGCGTAGACCAGTTGGGCCCAGTCCGTCTCGTCGGTGGCCTGCCAGTTGTCGTTGTAGGGGCCGCTGAAGGGGTGGTTCCTGGACACCGTGCTCGGCGAGCCCTGGAAGTAGTACGAGGCTCGCTGGGAGCCGCTCGCGCCGCGCTGGAGTGAGGCGAAGCCTCGGTAGTCGGCGCCGGCGATGGCGTACGTGAAGCCCTGAGGCACGTGGACGATCAGGCTGAGCTGGCAGTTTCTGCGGAACGCGGTCGGGTCGGAGCCTCCGCCGGCCTGAGCGAGGTAGTCGCTGTAGGTGACCGTGAACGCCGTGTTGCCCTCGGAGACGGCGACCGCCGCCGTGCCCTGCGGACAGCCGGAGCCGTTCACTGTGGCGACCTTGATGACGATCTTGTCCGGGGGCGGGTCGACGAACCCGGAGGACGGGGATTGTGCGGGGAGTGCGCTGGTGAGGAGCGCGGCGATCGCGCCGCTCAGAAGCAGGCCACCGGCCATGGTTCTCCCATCCGTTCGTGGGGGGGAGCATGGAGTGGACATGGGCATGTCAAGACGACAGCGCATGCGCGCCCGGCCTGTGACCATTCCATGGAGGAGCTGTGAAGACCGGGAGCGGTCGCATCGTACGCAGGACAGGAGAGGTCGGCCAGGGCGGTCTTCGGCCATTCACAGTGGCGGGATCACACCAGGGGAAGGGGCGCGCGGCCCGTCCGCGCGGGCCCCCGTGGGCACCAGCAGTACCGGCGGGCGCATAAGGTGCGTTAGCAGTGCGTCAGCCCAGGACACCCCGAGGACGCGATGAGGATCACCCACCGGCTCCCCCGTGGACGCGGCCCGTCACGGGTTCTCCCAGGCCGCCGGTTCCGCCGCCAGCCGCTCCACCGGATCGGGCAGCGCGCCGGCCGCGAGGTCGGCGATCGTCACGCCCTCCAGGATCCTGCGCACATTGGCCCGCAGGGCGATCCACAGCGGCAGCAGCGGCTCGGCGGTACCGGTGTAGGCGAGGCCGGTCGGGCGTTCGCCGCGTACCGAGACGATCGGTCCGTCCACGGCCCGGATCACGTCCGCGACCGTGATCTCCGTGGCCTCCCGGGCCAGCCGGTAGCCGCCGCCTCCGCCGCGCCGGCTGGCGACGACACCGCCGCGCCGCAGATCGCCGAGGATCCCTTCCAGGAACTTGTGGGGGATGTCCTGCGCGGTGGCGACGGCCTCCGCCTTGACCGGCCCTTCGCCCTGCCGGACGGCCAGCTCCACGACCGCTCGTACCGCGTAGTCCGCACGTGCCGAGATCCTCATGCGGCCATTGTCGCGGTCGGCCTGTGGACAATGACGCACCAGCACCACGTAAGCACCACGTACGGCACGGCAGCACAACAGGAGGCGCTCCCTTGGAGCTCAGCAGGCGTACCTTCCACGCTATCGCCGGCACGGCCGCGCTCGGCTTCGCGCTGACCGGCAGCGGGTCGCCGACCTCCGCCAACACGGCACGGAGCGTACCCACGGGCCCGCCGCCTCCGGTGCCGAGCGCGGACGGCCGGCGGCACGAGGTCGGCTTCGACCGGTACTCGCTGCTGGTCGACGGCCGCCGCCTGGTGCTCTGGTCGGGCGAGATGCACCCCTTCCGGCTGCCGAGCCCGTCCCTGTGGCGGGACGTGCTGGAGAAGATGCGCGCCCACGGCTACAACGCGGTCAGCGTGTACGTCGCCTGGAACTACCACTCCTCCGCCCCCGGCCGGTACGACTTCACCGGTGTGCGCGACCTGGACCTGTTCCTGCGCATGGCCGCCGAGACCGGTCTGTACGTGATCCTGCGGCCCGGCCCGTACATCAACGCGGAGGTCGACGCCGGCGGCTTCCCCGGCTGGCTGACCGCGACCGAGGGCACGGCCCGGACCTCCGACCCGACGTATCTGCGGTACGTCGACGAGTGGCTGTCCGCCGTCAACGCCATCGTCGCGGGACGCCTGTTCACCCGGGGCACGGGCACGGTCCTGCTGTACCAGATCGAGAACGAGTACGACGCCCACGTCGACGAGCCGACCGGGCGCGCCTACATGTCGTACCTGTACGAGAAGGTCCGCGCCGACGGCATCGACGTACCGCTGTTCCACAACGACAAGGGGAGGAACGGGGCCTGGGCCCCGGGGTCGTTCGCCACCGGCGGGGAGAAGGGGCGCTGGCTGTACGGGTTCGACGGATACCCGGAGCCGGACGAGGTGCCGCCCGACTGGGGGCACTTCGGGCCCGGCGGGGCGAAGGGCGGGGCCACGGCCAGTCCGCGCACGCCCGGGTTCGTGCCCGAGTTCGGCGGGGGCTGGTTCGACCCGTGGGGCGGATCCTGGTTCGACGGGAAGGGGTACGCCGAGTCGCGCCGGACCCGGGACGCGGCGTACGAGCGGCGCTTCTACCTCACCAACCTCGCCAACGGCATCACGCTGCACAACGTCTACATGACGTTCGGCGGCACCTCCTGGGGCTGGCTGCCCGCGCCGGTCGTCTACACGTCGTACGACTACGGCGCGGCCTTCGACGAGGCCCGCAACGCCACACCCAAGCTCGCCCCGATGCACCAGATCGGGCAGTTGCTGCGCCACGTGCCGGACCTCGCCAAGCTGAACCGGGCGAAGACCGTACGGGCCGCCGACGAGCGGATCAAGGTGTACCACCTGGCCAACCCCGACACCGGCGCCCACTTCTACGTCCTGCGCAACGACTCCGGCGAGGCGGTCACCTCGACGCTGCCGGACGCCGGGATCGACGTGCCGGTCACTGTCCCGGCGCGGGACGCCAAGCTGATCGCCGCCGGGCTGAGACTCGGGAGGCGGACGCTGGTGCACGCCACCGTGCAGCCCATGCTGAGCCTGACCGCCGGGCGGCAGGACATCGCCGTGTTCGCGGGCCGGCGGGGCGATCTGGCGCAGGTCGTGCTGGACTGCGCGGACGAACCGACGCCCATGCGGCTGGACGCGGAGCCCGCTTGGGCCTACAACCTCGGCAAGCTGTACGTCACCGCTCCGCTCGGCGCCGGCGGGCTGAGCCGGGTGCGGGTCGAGGGCGACGGCGTGGACACGCCGATGCTGCTGCTGTTCGCCGACGACGCGACGGCCCTGCGGCTGTGGCCGTACGAGACGCCGTCCGGCCCGCTCCTCGTCTACGGCCCGGCGCTGCTGCGCTCGGCCGCCCTGCGCGGCTCCACGGTCCACCTCACCGGCGACACCACCGGCGAGACCGGCCTGGAGGTGTGGGGACCGCGCGGGATCACCCATGTCACGTGGAACGGGCGTCCGGTGCCCACCCGGATCAGCGCCTCCGGCAGTCTGCTCGCGCTGCGGCCGCTGCCCGGCGTGGCCCGGCCGGCGCTGCCCGCCCTCGACGGCTGGCGGCGGCGGACCGAGAACCCGGAGGCCGAGCCCGGCTTCGTCGACTCCGGCTGGACGGCGGCCGACAAGAAGACGTCGTTCAGCACGACGCCCGTGCCCGATGGGCAGCCCGTCCTGTTCGCCGACGACTACGGCTTCCACTACGGCGACGTCTGGTACCGGGGCGAGTGGACCGGCGAGGGCGGCGTCGAGTCCGTCTCCCTCGCCTACAGCACGGGCACGCAGGGCCTGCTGATGGCCTGGCTGGACGGCGAGCCGCTGGGCACGCACCGGATGCCGGTGCCGGACAAGGACCGGGCACGGCAGGGGACCTGGACCGCCAAGGCCACCTTCGCCCTGCCGGAGGAGCTGCGGAAGCGGTTCCGTGAGGACCGCGGCGAGAGCGGCGACCGGCACGTTCTGTCCGTGCTCGTCCGGCGGACGCAGCACGACATGGACGGCAGGGCGCTCGACACGCACAAGGCCGCGCGCGGGCTGACCGCCGTCACCTTCGAGGGTGCCTCCCCGGAGGTGACCTGGCGGATCCAGGGCGCCGCCGCGTCCGACCCCGTGCGCGGGCCGATGAACAACGGCGGGCTGCACGGGGAGCGCGAGGGCTGGCATCTGCCGGAGTACGACGACGGGGACTGGAAGGACGCCGAACTGCCGCGTGCCGACCGGCGGCAGGGCGTCACCTGGTACCGGACGGACTTCCGGCTGGACGTCGACCCGGGCGTCGACGCCTCCGTCGGGCTCGTCCTCGACGACGACCCGGATCGGGCCTACCGCGTCCAGATCTTCCTCAACGGCTGGAACATGGGCCAGTACATCAACGACGTAGGGCCGCAGCACACGTTCGTGCTGCCGAACGGGATCCTGCGCACACGTGGTGCCAACACACTGGCGTTGGCGGTGCTGTCCGACGGGACCACACCGGCGGGGCCGGGGGATGTGCGGCTGACGCTGCTGGGGGCCGCCGCCGGAGGGGTGCCGGTCAAACCGGTGTGACCGGATCGAGCCGTCCCCGTGCATTGCCTTCTGGGGCAGGCTGGGCCACCGTTTGGCCTTTCAGGGCTGCCGACAGGGAGGGGAACCTCGTGCGAAGACGGCGTTTCATCGGTGGATTAGGCGGACTGGTCGGGGCCGGGCTCGGGCTAGCATCGATGCGGGGCGGAACGGCCTGGGCGGCTCCCGGTCTCCTGGGTGAGGCCCGCGAGTGGCAGGCCGTCGCCGCCCCGGAGGCCGGCCCGGCCGCGCAGTTGCTCGACGTGGCGGCAGCGGGTCCGGACCTCGCCTGGGCCGTGGGCGAGGAGGGCCGCAGCGGCAGTGTCCGGGAGACGGCGCTGGCCCTCGTGTGGGACGGCACCGCCTGGCAGCGCACCGACCCCGGCTTCGGCGGCTATCTGGGCTCTGTCGCCGCAGCGTCCGACGGCCGCGCCTGGGCCGTCGGCACCGACACCTCCGGCACCGCCCGGCTGCTCGCCGGGGACGGACCGACGTGGCGGGAGGCCGACTTCCCCGGGCGCGGGGCGCCCGGCACGTCCCTCGCCGCCGTCACGACCGGCCCCCGGGGCCACGTCTGGGTCTCCGGCCGGAACAGCGACGGCTCGGTGCTGCTGCACGGCCACCGGGGCAAGTGGACCTGGCTGGAGGCACCCCCGGCCGCGACCACCATCCCGCCCTACGGCATCCACCGCGCGCCCTGCGGCGACGTCTGGGTCTACGGCAGTGAGCTCGTCGCCCGCTGGGACGGAGCGGCCTGGACCATGCTGCCGGCGCCCGGCGGAATCCGTGCCGGCTTCACCGGGCTGCTCCCGGTCGCCCGCGACGACATCTGGATGACCGGCTACGAATACGGCATCGGCGGCCCGCCCGGCAAACCCCCCGCCGTCCGGCTGCTGCACGGGGACGGCACCGGATGGGAGTACGTCACGGCACCGTTCGGCGTGGGAGTGCTGACCGGCATCGTGGGCGACGCTCAGGGGCGTCCCGACCGCATCTCCGGGTGGGACTTCTGGGACCAGACCCGGGCCCACTACCTGCGCTGGGACGGCACGGCGTGGGTGAGCGAGCGGGGGCCGGTGGCCACGACCCCCGTCGTCATCAACGCCCTGGCGACGGTGCCGGGCTCGGACGGCTACTGGGCGGTCGGCACGACGTCGCCCCCGCCGTCCCCGACCGCCCAGCCGCGCATCGAACGCTGACCGGTCCGCACGGACCGTCACGCCAGCCGGATCACGTTCCAGGACAGCGGCTCCAGGACGGCGCTCAGCGTGCCGTCCTGGAGAGCCGTGCCGTCGACCGCGTGCGGGGCCACCCGCTCGGGGTCTTCGAGGGTGTTGCGGGCGTGCGGGTCGGCGTCGGCGAGGGCGCTGTGCTCGACGACCGACGACAGGTCGAGCCCGTTCAGCGCGACCTCCAGCGGCAGCGACTCGGTGCGGCTGCGGTTCACCGCGAAGACCGTGACCGTGCCGTCCCCGGCGCGTACGGCGGTGGCGTGCAGCAGGTCGGTCTCGCCGAACTTCTTCGTCTCGTACGTCGGCGAGTCCACGCGGACGTCGAGGACCTGGCCGCGGCCGTACCGGGCGGCCTGGGCGAAGGGGAAGAACGTCGTCTGCCGCCAGGCCGGGCCGCCCGGCTCGGTCATGATCGGCGCGATGACGTTGACGAGCTGGGCGAGGCAGGCGACCGTGACGCGGTCGGCGTGCCGGAGCAGGGCGATGAGGAGCGAGCCGAAGACGACGGCGTCGGTGACGCTGTAGTTGTCCTCCAGGAGGCGAGGGGCCTCGGGCCAGTCGTCCTGCTCGAAGGTCTTGGCGTGGGCCTCCCACTCGGGCAGGTACCAGACGTTCCACTCGTCGAAGGAGAGGTTGATCCGCTTCTTCGACTTGAGCTTCGCCCCCACGTGGTCGGCGGTGGCGACGACGTTGTCGATGAAGGACTCCATGTCGACGGCGGAGGCCAGGAAGGAGTCGATGTCGCCGTTCTCGGGCCAGTAGTAGGCGTGCAGGGAGATGTAGTCGACGAGGTCGTACGTCTCCTTGAGGACGGTCGCCTCCCATTCGGCGAACGTCGGCATGGACTGGCTGGAGGAACCGCAGGCGACGAGTTCTACGCCGGGGTCCATCTGGCGCATGGCCCGGGCCGTCTCGGCGGCGACCCGGCCGTACTCCTCGGCGGTCTTGTGGCCGGTCTGCCAGGGGCCGTCCATCTCGTTGCCGAGGCACCACAGTTTGATGCCGAAGGGGTCCTTGTCGCCGTGGGCGGCGCGGAGGTCGGACAGGGCGGTGCCCTCGGTGTGGTTGGCGTACTCCTGGAGTTCGAGGGCTTCCGCGACGCCTCGGGTGCCGAGGTTGACGGCCATCATGGGTTCGGCCTGGGGTCCGATCTTGCGGAGGAAGTCGATGTACTCGGAGAGGCCGAATCGGTTGGTCTCCGTGGAGTGCCAGGCGAGGTCCAGGCGGCGGGGGCGGTCCTCGGCGGGGCCGACGGAGTCTTCCCACTTGTAGCCGGATACGAAGTTGCCGCCCGGGTAGCGGACGGCTGTGACGCCGAGTTCCCGGACGAGGTCCAGGACGTCCTGGCGCAGGCCCTTGTCGTCGGCTGTGGGGTGGTCCGGTTCGAAGATGCCGGTGTAGACGCAGCGGCCGAGGTGTTCCACGAAGGAGCCGAAGAGGCGGGGATTCACTTCGCCGATGGTGAATGCCGGGTTGAGGGTGAAGCGGGCGGTTCGCATTTTCGCCTTTCGGAGTGGGTGGTTCTGTTTCGGTGGCGGCTGCGGGTCGTTGGGGTTGTTCGCGCCCACGCGGCGGAGGCGCGAATCGAGCACAGCCCCGCGCCCCTGTCGGGGCGACCTTCTACTGCCCCGCCAAGCCCGTATGGGCCACGCCCGCCACTATCTGCCTCTGGAAGAAGACGAAGACGATGATCAGGGGCAGGCCCGCCATCAGGCCGCCGGCCATGAGCTGGGCCCACTGGATGCCGTAGGAGTTCATGACGGTCGCGATGCCGTTCGGCATGGTCATCAGGTCGGGGTTGTTGGTCACCATGTACGGCCAGAGGAAGTTGTTCCACGAGGCGATGAACGTGAAGATGCCGACCGCGGCGAGGGAGGGGCGGGAGAGCGGGAGGACGATGGTGAAGAAGACGCGCCAGCGGCCCGCGCCGTCGATGAAGGCGGCCTCCTCCAGTTCGCGCGGGATGCCCTGGAAGAACTTGTAGAGGATGTAGACCATCGCGGCGGGTGCGCATTGCGGCAGGATCATGCCCCAGTAGGTGTCGACCATGCCCATCTGCTGGACGGTGGTGAACAGCGGCACGCCGAGGACGGCGGGCGAAATCATCAGGCCGGCCATGACCAGGCCCATCAGGGGCTTCTTACCGCGGAACTCGGTGCGGGCGAAGCCGTATCCGGCCAGTGCGCTCACGAGCAGCACCACGGACGTCACACAGACGGAGACGACCACGGAGTTGACGAACCAGTTGGTGATGTTGCCGGTCTCGAAGAGGGCCTTCCAGGCCTGGCCCGTCCAGTCCTCCGGGAGCCAGTGCGGCGGGACCTCCACCGCCTCGGTCTCCGACTTGAGCGAGGTGAACAGGGCCCAGGCGAAGGGGGCCAGGAAGACGACGGAGACCGCCGTGCCGAGGAGGGTGAGCACGATCTGGCTGGGAGTCCACGCCTTGCGGGGCTTCACCGGTACGGCCGTGGTCATCGGGCGGTCTCCTCACGGTTGCGCAGCAGCCACATCCGGGCGAGGGCGACGGCCGCGATGATCACGAAGAAGATGACGGAGATGGCGGAGGCGTAGCCCACGCGGTAGCTGGTGAAGCCCTCTTCGAGGGTGTACTGCACGAAGGTGCGGGTCGATCCCTCGGGCCCGGGGAGGAAGTCCATCATCACGACGGCCTGGTCGAAGACCTGGAGCGAGGCGAGGATCTGGAGGGCGACGACGAGGCCGGTGATGTTGCGCAGCATCGGCAGGGTGATGTGGACCATGCGGTGCCAGGCGTTCGCGCCGTCGAGCTTGGCGGCCTCGTAGAGGTGGCCGGGGATGCCCTGGAGCGCGGCCAGGTAGAGCAGGAAGCTGAAGCCGACCGTCCACCACAGGGTCTGGATGACGATGGCGAGCATCGCGTACGACTTGTCGGCCAGCCAGGGCGTCTCGATGCCGAAGACGTGGTTGATCATTCCTGTGCCGGGGTTGAAGAGCCACTGCCACAGGTTGGCCGCGACGGTGGACGGCAGCAGGAACGGGGCGAAGAAGCACAGCCGCCACAGCCACTTGCCGCGCTCGATGTGGTGGGCGAGCATCGCGAGGAGGAAGGCGAGGACCGTGATGCAGGGGACGACCAGGAGCGTGAAGTACGCGCTGTGGCCGAGGGAGTCCCACACCAGCGGGTCGTCGAGGGCCTCGCGGTAGTTGTCGAGGCCGACGAAGCTCGCGCCCTCGCCCGAGATGTTGGCGTCCGTGAAGCTGAGGTAGACGCCGCGCAGCAGCGGCCAGATCACGAAGAGCGTGAACAGGACGAGGAACGGGGCCACGAACCAGCCGCCGTGCTGTAAGCCCTGCCGCCTGCGGAGGGTGGCGCTGTCGGCGGCGGTCTTCGCGCGGGCGGGTGCGGCGATGGTCTGGGCGCTGGTCGCCATCATGCGGCCGCACCTCCTTCTGCGGCTGTTCTGCCGTCCATGGGGTTCTTCATAGCGAGCAGTTGGGTGAGCGCGCCCTTCATCCGGCGGGCGGCGGTCTCCGGTTTGGCGGAACCCATCGTCGAGGCGGCGACGATCGGGCCGACGCGCTGGGCGAGGATGCCGGTGGAGCCCGCGAACCACACCTTCGGCTCGGTGGCCTGGTGGTCCATGGCCGACACGTACTCGCTCTGCGGGTTCAGCTCCTTGTACGCGGCCGTGGACAGGGTCGGCGTGTACGCGGGGATGTGGCCGCCGGCGGCCCACTGCTGAGCGTGCCGGACGACGTAGGCGGCGAGTCGGTGGGCCGCCTCGTTGGTGGCGCCGCCGCGGTCGGACTGGTGCGGCAGGACGAAGGCGTGCGACTCGGCGTGGGTGGCCGGCTTGCCGAAGACCGGCGGCAGCGGGGTCGCGCCGTAGTCGACCTTGGCCCCGGAGTAGACCGGCACCGACCAGTTGCCCTCCCAGACGAAGGGGGAGCCGTTGACGAACTGTTCGGCGCCGGCCAGGCCCGCGAAGCCCGGGTTGGAGTACCCGTCGGTGATGTGCCGGCGCAGGAACTCCAGGACCTGGGTGGCCTTGCCGGTGTCGAAGGTGACCTCGGTGTTGGCGGCGTTGAACCAGGTGCCGCCGAGCTGGGTGTAGAAGGCGACGAAGAACCACCACTGGAAGTTCTGGTCGTTGGCCCACAGGCCGATGGTCTGGAGCCCCTTCTTCGTGGCCTTCTTCGCCTCCTTCAGCACGTCGAACCACTCGTCGGCGGAGGTGACGGGCACGATCCGGCCGTCGTCGCCGAGCAGCCCCGCCTTCTTCAGCACGTCCTTGCGGTAGAAGCAGAGCTGGACGTGGATGTCGAGCGGGAGGGCGTAGAGCTTGCCGTCGATGACGGCGCGCTTCCACAGCGCGGGGTTGAAGTCCGCTTCCCGTACGCCGTACTTGGCGAGCAGTTCCACGTCCCAGGGGTCCAGGAAGCGGCCGGGTGAGAAGCCGGTGACCCGGCCCACGTGCATGACGCCGAGGTCGGGTGCGCGGTTGCCCGCGGCCGCCATGGCGAGCTTGGTGTAGAAGGGGCTGCCCCACTGGAGGGTGGAGTCCTTCACCGCGATGTCCGGGTTGGCCTTACGGAAGGCGTCCAGCATCGCGATCATGTTGTATCCGTCGCCGCCGCTGAAGAGGTTCCAGTAGCGCACGCGGGTGTCGGCGTCGGCGGCGAGTGCGTCGGCGCCCGTGCCGAGCGCGGCGAAGCCGAAGTTGCTCGCGACGAAGAGTCCTCCGAGCCCGCCGAGAAGCTGCCTGCGATTCAGGTCAGGTCGTCCCATGCCCTGCCCTTACTGTCGTGTTCGATATATCGGTAGGTGCTCGTGACTTCGAACGGGACCGTAAGTTCGAAGCGCTTGCGCGTCAATGGTCGGCCCGGAACTTCGAGCACGACTTTCGGGCAGGAACGGTCGTTCCCCGCTGAACTACCGGCGCCGGATCGCATGACGCGAACACTTTCGGGCGCGTAGTCTCGGACGCGCGGCCAAGCCGTCGGCCGGCGGTGAGAAGGGGGAGCGATGGGCATCGTGGGCGCGCGGATGAGAGCGTCCCGAGTCACCGCCGCGCTCAGGCGGTCGCGGCGCGGGTCCGCCATGCGCGGTCTGGCCGCCGGGCTCGCCGCCGCGATCCGGGCGCGGGCGCAGGTCCCGGCCGACCTACGGTCGTTGTGCCGGGCGCTGTGCGAGGAGATGAGCGCGCGGCGGGGCGGGCGTCCCGTCGAGCTGCGCTTCGAGCGGTTCCCCGACGAGATCGAAGTGACCGGGCTGTGGGTGGAGTTCCAGGACTTCGACCTGGTCATCGTCGAGGAGCGGGCCGAGGCGGTGCAGCAACTGGTCATCCTCGGACATGAGTTGTGGCATCTGCACGCGGGGCACGGCCACCACCATGTCGCGGGTACGGCGGCGGCCCGGGCCCTGGACCGCGAGCCCGGCTGGAAGTCCGTGGCGCTGACCGTGGCGGCCCGGGACGGTTCGCGCGAGCGGGACGAGGCCGAGGCCGACGAGTTCGGACACCGGCTGGCGGCCGTGTTCCGCACCTTCGCGGACGGCACCGTCCCGGACGAGCCGGACGCCGCCCTCGATCCGGTACGGCGGTCGATGGGCTACCGCGGACGCGGAGGCGGCGCGCGATGACCCACGCACGGGACGTCCTCGACGCCTTCTCCGTCTCCTTCTGGCTGCCGATCGGGGCGCTGACCATCGCCCTGGTGATGAAGCTGCCCAGTCTGGTGCGGATGTGGCGGGACCCGATGCTGCGGGCCGTCGGCGGGCTGCTGCTGTTCGCCTGTGCCGTGTTCGTCTTCGCGTCTCCGGCGGTCATCGGCTGGACCAACCGCGTCACCGGCGTGCCGAACATCGCGGCACCGCTGGTCTACTCGCTGCTCACCGCGCTGTGCGCGTCCTGGCTGCTGCTGATCGTCGCCTGGCGCAACGGCCTGTCCGACCGCTCGGGCTCGACGCGCCGCGCCGCCCGGTGGGTCGTCTTCGCCTACGCGGGTGTGGTCGTCGCCCTGTGGGTGCTGTTCTGGCTCGCGGACGTCCCCGTGGAACGCCGCCGGGACCTGGACACGTACTACGCCAACACGCCCTTCATGCGCGAGGAGATCCTGCTCTACCTGCTCGCGCACACCGTGGCCTGCTCGGTCACGGCCCGGCTGATCTGGAACTGGGTCCGCACCGACGGCCTCGACGCCTGGCTGCGCTGGGGGCTGCGGTTCCTGGGTGTCGGCTACGCGACGAACCTGCTCTTCGACGTCGCCAAACTCACCGCCGTCATCGCCCGGATGACGGGCCACGATCTGGACTGGCTGAGCACCTACCTGGCACCCTCGGCCGCCTGCCTGTCGGCCACCATGGTCGCGATCGGCTTCATCATCCCGCACGGCGGCCAGTACCTGCACGAGCGCTGGCGCATCCGGGTCGCCCACTGGCAGCTGCGCCCCCTCTACCTGCTGCTGCGCACCGTGAACGGCGGCGGCGCCCCCTTCACTCCGCGCGCCACCGGGGAACTGCGCCTGATCCGCCGCGAGACGTACATCCGCGACGTGCTCCTCCAGCTCTCCCGGCACCTCGACGAGGACCTGTGGGAGCGCTCCTACGACGCCGCCCTGGGCCTCGGCTTCGAGCCCGGCCGGGCGAAGGCCCTGGCCGCCGCCGTCACGATCCTGGACGCCGTCGCCGCGCGGGAGCGGGCCCCGCAGACCGACAGCGCCGCCGCCCCGTCCGGCCCCGACACCGCCTACCTGCTCCAGGAGATCCAGGCCGTGTCCCTGGCCCTGCGTCACCGCGACGACATCGAGGCGGTACGCTCACGCGCGGCCGCCCCCGGGAGAGAGAACGCCCGCGCATGACTGACCGTCCCACCCCCGCCAGAACCGCCGTCGTCCTGGGGGGATCCCACTCCGGCATGCTCGCGGCCCGCGCCCTGGCCGACGTCGCCGACCGGGTCGTCGTCGTGGAGCGCGACGCGCTGCCCGCCTCCCCCGGCCCCCGCAGGGGACTGCCGCAGGCACGGCACGCCCACATGCTGTGGTCGGGCGGGGTGCTGGCCATGGAGGAACTGCTTCCGGGGATGACCGGGGCGCTCCGGGAGGCCGGGGCGAACCGGCGGCCGGTCACGACGGACATCGTGGCCCTTGGTTCGCGGGGCTGGTTCCGGCGCTGGGCCGAGTCCCACCACGTGATCCTCGCCGGCCGGGACCTGCTGGACGCCACGGTCCGCGCCCGGGTCCTGGCCGACCGGCGGATCGAGGTCGTCGAACGGGCGGAAGCGGTGGGCCTGACCGGCACGGAGGCGGCCGTCACGGGCGTACGGATCCGGCCCCACGGCGGCCCCGAACGGACCCTCCACGCGGACCTGGTCGTCGACGCCTCGGGCCGCGGCTCCCAGGCCGCCCGGTGGCTGACCGCCCTCGGCCTGCCGCCGGCCGAGCGACGCGAGGTCGACGCGGGCCTGGCGTATGCCAGCCGTCTCTACCTCGCCCCCGCCGCGGCCCGCGACGGTTTCCCCGTCGTCAACATCCAGCCCGACCGGCGCGAGGGCGGCCCCGGCCGGGCGGGCTTCCTGCTGCCCATCGAGGAAGGCCGCTGGATCGTCACCCTGTGCGGCACGCGCGGCGGCCAACCGTCCCCGGACAACGACGACTTCGTCCGCTTCGCCCGCGAGGACCTGCGGCACCCCGTCATCGGCGAACTGCTGGAGCGGGCCGAGCCGCTGTCCGACGTGGCGTTCACCCGCACGACGGTCAACCGCCGGCACTTCTACGAGCGAATGCGGGTGTGGCCCGCGAACTTCACCGTCCTCGGCGACGCCCTCGCCGCGTTCAACCCGGTCTACGGGCACGGCCTGGCCGTCGCCGCGCAGAGCGCCCTGCTCCTGCGGGACACGGTACGGCGGCACGGCTGGGATGCTCCCGGGCTGTCCCGCCGGATCCAGAAGGCGGTGTCCCGCCCGGTCGGCGCGGCCTGGGACCTGGCGATCGGGCAGGACGTCTTCTACCCGGGCGCGACGGAGCAGGGCCCCACGCTGCGGGACCGGCTCGTGACGGCGTACGTCGACCGGCTGATGCACACGGCGACGGGCAACGGCCGCATCGCCCGCCGGGTGACGGACGTGACGTCGCTGGAGCGTGGGGCGGGGGTGCTGCTGACGCCTTCGGTGATGGTGGCGGCGGTGGTGGGGCCGCTGAAACCGGCGCCGACGGCTCCGCCGCTGACGTCCGGGGAGCGGAAGGCCGCCGGGTTGGTTTAGGTGGGGTGGGTGCGCAGCCCGGCGCTGCGGGGTGCCGTTCCCCCGAAGCGCAATGAGTCGGAGGAAGCTGCTCAGGCCGGATCGTCGAGCGCTTGAGGTTCCTTCAGAGCACTCGCTTGAAGCATCCTGCTGGGCGACGACCGAGGTCGCTGACTCCACGGCCGTACACGCCGGGCGAGATCGCCAAAGGACTCAAGGGCGTCACCGTTCCGAGGGCCACGGTGTACCACATCTTCGGCCAGGGCCGGATCTCAGGTACGGAGACGATTGCCGCCATCGAGCGCTTCTCCGGCGTTCTGCCCGGCTGGAGCGCATATACCGAAGAAGAGGCGCTGGCACAGTACCTGCGCCCGATCGTGCGGCAACTGGATGCTCTTCACCAGTTGGCTGGAGCGCGTCTCGGGCAGCAACAGGCCGCCGACACAGGTGGGTCGGCGGCCGTTTGTCGCTCAGGACGTCCTACCTGGACCTCGACGGCCTCAGCCTGTCCATGAGACGCGAGCACGCCCTGCCGAGCGCGGTGAGTCGGGCGACGCCGGGCGGAACCGGGACAGGGAACATGGGTGGGTCCGTCCTGATCTGGGCCCACGACCGTGAGCGTCTTCCCCTGCCGAACCGCGGGGATACAACCTCCTGTGGGTCCGGGCCGGATTCGCCTGCCAGGTGCTCGGGTTCAGGCTGCGTCAGGGCGAGTGGATCCCTCCCGCGGCTGCACGGTCATGGTGAGGGTTCTCGGCCGCACGGTGGCCCGGGCCACGGGACGTACGGTCTGATTGGCAGCGAGTTCGAGCCGGACTGTTCGGACGATCGTCGCGACTGCGGTGATCAGCTCAGTGAGCGCGAAGTGGTCGCCGATGCATTTGTGCTTGCCGGCGCCGAACGGAAGGAACGCTCCGGCGGGCGGCGGCTGGGCGTTGTCCAGCCAGCGATCGGGGTCAAACGCGGAGGGGTTGGGGTAGAGAGCAGGGTCTCGATGGAGGGCATGCTGGCAGTAGGCCAGCTCGGTACCCGAGGGCAGGGTCCACTCCCCCAGGCGGGTCTCGGTGGTTGTCCTGCGGGTGACAAGCCACCCGGTGTGATGCAGTCTCGTGGCTTCGGTCACTACACGCCGTAAGTAGGGAAGTCGGGTGACGTCGGCGAAGGAGATGGGACGGCCGCCGAGGACCTCGTGGAGCTCGGCCAGGACCCTGGCCTCGATGTCGGGGTGCCGGGCCAGCTCGTACAAGATCCAGGACAGGACGCTGGCGGTGGTCTCCGTACCCGCGACGGCCAACGTGAGGATCTCGCTGCAGATCTGGTCCGTGGTCAGGGGCTCGCCGCTGTCCGGGTCGGTGGCGTGCAGCAGCAGGGAGAGCATGTCGCCGGTGTCGTGTCCGGAGGCTTGCAGGTCGTCGACGGCCTGGTGGATGGTGGCCCGTACGGCGTCCCGGGACTCGTTGAAGCGTCGGTTGAACGGAAGCGGCAGCCGCTCGGCCCAGTCGGGCAGCATGATGCGTGCACCGACGCCGGTCATCACCACGGAGAGGTCGTGCCGCAGTCGGCGGAAGGTCTCCTCGTCGAGGCTGCCGGAGAACACCGTCTTGGCGAGCATGTCGAGCGACAGCTTGACCATGGCCTCCCGCACGTCAAGACTCTGGCCGGGCTGCCAGCTGTCCGTGGCGGCGGTGACTTCGTTGCGCATGATGTCGACGTAGCGGGCGATCTCGGCCCGGGCGAACGCCGGCTGCAACTGGCGCCGTTTGCGGACGTGGTCCTGCCCGGCCGCGGTGACCACGCTGTCGCCCAGGAGGTAGCCCATCTTCTCGAAGAATCGGCCTTTGTCGAGCGTGGGGGCGAGGTCGACGAGCATGGTGCGGATGAGTTCGGGGTCCTGGACGACGATGGTGCGGGTGCCTGGCTGCAGGGTGATCTCGACCAAGGGGCCGTAGTCCTCGCGCAGCGAGGCGATGAAACCGAGATTGTCGCGCATCAGCTGTATCGCGTGACCGAGTAGCGGAAACGATCCTGCCGCTCTGGGGATGGGGGGCGTTACGAGCGTCACGGGGCCTCATGCTCCCTTCACAGTGACCACGGCCCTATAACTTCCCTGCTCCTTCCCGGGTGCAATCCGCGGAAGCGGGTGTGCTACGCCACGTCGCAGCTGCCGGTTGGGGAGCTGAGTGCGAACCGTGGTGCCAGGTGATGCGACTCAGGGCCTCGTCGACGAGGGGGTCGTGCAGGTGCGCAGAGATGCGCACGTGCAGGGCCCGGGCGCGGCTGGCTGGAGTTTTCTCGAGAGGCGCGTCTGCCGCATCGCCCACTGCCTTCCGGCGAGCCATGTCCGGCTCATCGCGGTGTTGGCAGGCGTAGCGGATGACGGCCGCGTCCTGCAGGGCCTCGATGTCGAGGTTCTGGGCGGCCGGGTGGTGCTCGACGAGGGAGCGCACGGCCTCGCGGCGGCCGCGGTCATCCAGGGGCGCAGCCGGTAGGCGCCGTCGAGGTTCTGAGCCTGCATGTTGCCGTCCGGCAGCCGGTCGGCCATCGGCTGGATCGACTTACGCCGCCCGTCCAGCATCAGACCCCGCAGATAACACTCACTCCGGAGCCGTTCCATCTCCCCAGCCTCATACCAGGCAATGCACACCACCAGGCGAGATCACCCAACGTAACGAAGCACCACTAGCCGGCAAAAGCGGGTTGCGCCAGTCCCTTCCCGGCCCCCGGCACCACGAACACCGACCCCGCCAACGCGGGCGGATCCGTCAGCCCCGTCCGAGCCGTCGTGATGTACAGGTCACTCAGCCCACTCCCACCGAACGCACAGGCCGTAACCAGCGGCACCGGCAACTCGATCACCCGATCCAGCTGCCCCTCCGGCGTGTACCGGCGCACCGCCGCCCCCTGCCACAGCGCCACCCACACACAACCGTCGGCGTCCACGGTCAGCCCGTCGGGGAACCCCGCGCCGTCCTCGATCACGGCGAGGGTCCGCCGCCCGGACAGCCGCCCGTCCGCGTGGTCGAACACGTCGACCCGCCGGGTCGGAGAGTCGACGTAGTACATGAGCCGGCCGTCGGGACTCCACCCCGTGCCGTTGCTCACCGCCACGTCGTCGAGGACGACCTCCACCGAGCCGTCACCGGTGATCCGGGACAGCGTGCCGCCCCCGGGTGCCTCGTCGTAGCGCATCGTGCCGGCCCACAGCGAGCCGTCCGGCGCGACGGCGGCGTCGTTGGCGCGGCGGCCGGGCACGGGCTCGTGGTGCAGCCAGCGAAACCCGCCGTGGGAGTCACCGTCGGGGTCGAGGAGGCCGACCCCGTCGCGCAGGTTCAGCACGAGCCCCCCACCGGCGCGCGGCTTGACGGCCCCCACGTGCTGTTCCGTCCGGCGGACCGTGCGGCGCCCGGTGGCCGGGTCGTACGTGTGCACCCGGCAGCCGAGGATGTCGATCCAGAGGAGTCGCCCGGCCGCCGCGTCCCAGGCCGGCCCCTCGCCGAGTTCGGCCTCGGCCCGTACGGCGACCTCGAACGGTGTCGTCGTCATGCCACGCTCCGGTGACCGAGGTGCTCGGACAGCTCGGCGGCGCCCTTCGCGGCGAGCTGTTCCAGCTCGGCGCGGCGCTCCTCGCTCCAGCGGATCATGGGCACGGAGATCGACAGGGCGGCGACGACCTGGCCGGTGCGGTCGCGGACCGGTGCGGCCACGCAGCTCACGTCCGGGTTGGACTCGCGGTTCTCCACGGCGGTGCCCCGCTCACGGATCTCGGCCAGGGTCTCGCGCAGGGCGGCCGGGTCGGTGATGCTGTTGGGGGTCATCGCGACCAGCTCGGCGTCGTCGGGGAACCGCGCGGCGAGCTCGTGCTCGGGAAGGGAGGCCAGCAGCATCTTGCCGACGGAGGTGCAGTGGGCGGGCAGCCTGCGCCCGGCCGCCGACACCATCCGCACGGCGTGCGTGGAGTCGACCTTGGCGATGTAGATGACGTCCGTGTCCTCGAGGATCGCCACGTGCACCGTCTCGTCGCAGGTCTCGGCGACGGACCGGGCGACCTGCTGCCCCTCGGCGGCGAGGTCGAGCTGCTCGGCATAGCGGGCGCCGAGCTGGTACGGACGCACACCGAGCCGGTAGCGTCCGGGCTGGCCGGGCACGGGGACGATGTACTTCCGGGCGGCGAGCGTGGTCACCAGCTCGTGCACGGTCGTGCGCGGCAGCTGGAGCTTGCGCACGATGTCGGGGGCGGAGAGCGTCCCGTCCCCGTCGAGAAAGAGCTCGAGAATGTCGAGAGCCCGGGTCACGGCTGGTACGAGGCGTCCCACGACCGGCCCCCTCCCTATATGTCTCAGGCGCCTGTGTTCGCGATATCAACGTTCGAGATATCAACAGGCGATCGGCATGACGAACACAGGCTAGCCATAGAGGTTTGCCCGGGCAATGGGCAGAGGACCGGCGGGCGGAAACCCACGAGCACGCCACAAGCACGTTCAGTGCACATTAAAGTGCCCTGTGTGCGACACGTCACAGGTGTCGCAAGGGTGGGGGGATCTCTGTGCGCGATATGACCATGGGCTCGAACGTGTCTCTGACGGCCCTGAGCGAGAACACCGAATCCGCGATCGTCAGTCTGGGCTGGTCCAGCCCGACCGGTGAGGGCGACGCCGACGTGTCCGTCCTGCTGCTGAACGCGGACGGCAAGGTACGCAGCGACGCCGACTTCTACTTCTACAACAACCCGGTGGCCGCCGACGGCAGCGTGCAGCTCCTCGGCAAGGAGCCGACGGGAGACGGCAGCGAGGACCGGATCAGCTTCGACCTGACCGCGGTCCCGGCCGACGTGGAGCGGATCGTCGTGGCCGCGAGCCGGTACGAGGGGGCGCGCTTCGGCGAGCTGAACGACCTGAAGGTGACGCTGGCGGACGCGGGCGGCGAAAGCCTCCTCCGGTTCGTCATCGAGGACGCCGGCCCGGTGAGCGCGATCATCTTCGGTGAGCTGTACCGGCGCGGTCAGGAGTGGAAGTTCCGGGCCGTCGGGCAGGGGTACGAGAGCGGGCTGGCGGGGCTGGCGACGGACTTCGGCGTCGACATCGAGGACGACGAAGCGGAGTCCGCGGCGGCCGTCTCGGAGGAACCATCCGCCGTCGTCCCTCCCGACGCCGAGCCGCGGACGACGCTGGAGGCCGTGCCGGCACCGCGCCCGCCGGCCGACGAGGAAGCCGCCCCGAAGAAGCGGACGACCCGGCCCCGGACCGCGAAGAAGAAGGTCACGCCGCCCAGGGCGCCCGTGAAGAGCCTGGCGGAGAACGAGTCCTGGAAGCAGGCCCGGCTCTTTCCGGTGTCGGCGCTCAAGAGCGACCGGGACCGGGAGATGCGCTCCACCTCCGTGCTGTTGTCGGTGATGGCCCAGGTGCCTCGGTTCGGCAGGCGGATCACCGCTCCTTTCGGCGCGCCGTCCGGCCGTATGGAGACCTTCACCGAGGTGTCCCTGCCGCACGGCGACACACCTCGGCGCCCCGACGGAGTGATCCGCGTGGAGCGCGCCGGGAAGCTGTGGACGGCGCTCGTGGAGACCAAGACCAACGGCAATCCCCTGAAGTCCGATCAGGTGCAGGCCTACATGGACATCGCGGCCCGCCGCGGCTACGAGGCCGTGATCACGCTGTCGAACGACGTCGCGCTGGAGGGCAGCCCGCTGGTCGACGTGAAGATCGACCGGCGGCGCAAGCACCAGGTGGCTCTCTGGCACCTGTCGTGGGCCGAAGTGGCCCATCAGGCCCAGATGTTGATCCGTCACGAGGGTGTCGGGAACGCGGCGCGCACCTGGCTGCTCCAGGACCTTCTGCACTACCTCCAGCACGAGAACTCCGGCTGTCACGGGTTCCAGAACATGGGCTCGGCCTGGGTGCCGGTCCGCAACGGCATCAGTGACGAGACGCTCTGCCAGGGCGACCCCCGCGCCCTGGAGGTCGTCGAGAGCTGGGAGCGGCTCATCCGCCAGGTGTGCCTGCGGCTCGGCGGTGAGCTCGGGCAGAAGGTGCTGCCCGCCCAGCGCACCAGGCGCGGGATCGATCCCGGGGCCCGCCGCGCCCGCCTGGCCGACCAGTTGTGTGTGGAGGGCAGGCTCCAGGCGGAGCTGCGGGTCGAGGGCGCGCCCGGCCTGCTCACCGTCAGCGCGGATCTGCGGACCGCCAAGCTGCGTACGTCCGTGGAGATCCCGGCACCCCAGCAGGGCTACCCCCTGACCTGGGCCAAGCGTCTGGTCCGCCGCCTCGCCGAGGCGCCGGCTGATCTGCACGTCGAGACGCTGGTGGAGGGCGAGACCGGCGGCCCCCGGGGCACACTGGAGCGGCTGCGGCCCGAACCGGCGGACCTGCTCCCGAAGGACAGCGCCACCCGCATCACCGGTTTCCGCCTGTCCCTCTTCAAGGGCATGGGCAGCGGGCGCGGCAACGCCGAGTCCGGCTTCATCCGCAGCGTCGACGACGCCGTGCACCGGTTCTACACCTCGGTGGTGACCCATCTGGACGCTCCGGCATCCGGGCGGGCCACGGCGAAGGAGCGGGCCGCGGTGTGACACCGGAGCGGCGGTGATCATCGCCGGGTGCGCAGCCCGGCTCACCGCCGCGGACGCACCGCCCCCAACTCCCCCCGCAGCCGCTGCGCCCGCAGCACCAGCTCCAGTTCGAAGCGCCGGTCGGGGTCGTCGATCTCGTCGCCCCACAGTTCGCGGATCTGGCGGAGGCGGTAGCGGACGGTCTGGGGGTGGACGCCGAGCCGGGCCGCGACCTCCGGTGCTCCGCCCCGGGTCTCCAGCCAGGCCAGGAGGGTTTCCGCGAGGCGGCGGCCGTGGGTGGGGCCGCAGTGGGTGAGGGGGGCCAGGCATCTGAGGGCCAGGTCGTCGATCAGCTCCTCGGGCTGGAGGAGGACCAGCGCCTCGGTGTGCTCGGTGCAGTAGAGGACCTCGTCCGAGGGGAGCAGGTCCCGTTCCATGAGGCGTACGGCGGCCTCGGCCCAGCGCAGCGACTTCGCCGCGTCGGCGAGCGGGACGGGCGGGCCGATCGCCCCTGACCAGCCGGCCAGGGCCCGGTGCAGGAGTTCGGGGCGTCCTGCCGCGTCCGGCTCGGGCACGACCATGCGGGGTTGCTCGTACTCCATGTCGAGCAGCACCCCCTGGCCGACCGCGGGGGCCATGGCCTCCCGGGCGGGGCGCAGCAGGACGCCGACCGCGACCTTCTCCGGCAGGGGCCAGCCGATCCGGGCGGCGCGTTCGGTGAAGGCCTCGGTGGGGTCGCCGCGGTGGTGCTCGGCCAGCAGGAGTTCCATCAGGCGGCGCTGGAGGCGCAGGCGTTCGCCGGCCTGGCGGGCCGCGGCCTCGGCGTAGCCGCGTACGGACTGGTCGACCAGGCCGTCCAGGTACTCGTAGCCCGCGTCGACCAGTTCGTACATCGCCGGGGGCGGGATCTCCACGCGCTGGCCGATGTCGGCGAAACGGCGCCAGGCCAGGCGTACGCCCATGCGGTAGATGGCCTGGAGGGAGTCGAGCGAGCGGCCGTTGAGGCCCTCGCCGCGGCCGAAGTCCTGGAAGACACCGGGCGGGACGGTCGGCCGCCCCTCCGAGTTCTCCAGGTGCTGCACGAAGACCTCGATGGCGCGGCGGATGCCGACCAGGGCCATGGGCTCGCCGGAGTCGTCGAGGACGACGGGCAGATGCGGGTACTCGCGCTGTATCTCGCAGAGGATCTCCTCGGCGAGCGCGGGTGCCTCGGCCATGGCGATCGCCGCGAACCGGCGCACCTGGAAGCGCGGTACGTCGTGCCATGCCGAGCGCGTGGTGACGGTTCCGGTGCGGGCGGCCGTCACCGTCAACTCCCCTGCCCGGCCTGCTCGTACGTGATCAGGGGGGTGTTCGGCTGGTCGGGTGTGGCTTCGAGCAGCGCGACGACGCCCAGCGCGGCGCCCACGGCAAGGGCGGCGGCGAGCGCGACGGTCAGCGCGGCAGCGAGCAGTCTCGACATCGCAGGGTCAGCCTCTCTGTCCGGATTCGTCCGGAGATTGTCCGGAGGTTGCCCCACCCCGGCACCCCGTCCCTGCCTGTCGCGCCCAGTCTCGACAAGCATTGACACTCCGTCAAGAGCGGCCTACGGTTCCCGGCCCAGCCGCACGCGCACATCTCGCCGCCGTGCCGGCCCCCTCGTACGTCGAGCCGTCCCAAGCCACTGGAGTGCCCGGATGCGCCGTACAACCTCTCCTTTTTCCCTGATCCTGCTGGGTCTCGGCACGTTCCTGCTGGTGCTGGCGCCACTGCTCGCCTGGTACGTGCAGCCGCGTGCAGCGGTGAACCCGACAGACATCGACACGACCGCCGTCTACACCGGCCGGGGCAGCGTCTTCGACACTGACCGGATCGAGACGGTGCCCGACCGGAAGATCACGGTGACCCAGCGGGTGCGGGGCAACGTCGAGGACAGCGAACGCAGCGGCAACGCCGTCTGGGACGTGACGACCACGGTCGACACCGACAAATCGCTGCCGGCCGCCGACCCGCACGACGCGCTGGACTTCACGCCGCACCGCTGGGTGATGGACCGGAAGACCAACCGGCCCGTGCACTGCTGCGGGGAGAAGCCGTACATCGAGGGCGAGGCCTATCTGAAGTTCCCCTTCGACGTGCAGAAACGCTCGTACCAGTGGTGGGACAACACCCTCGGCGACACGGTCGTGCTGCGCTACCGGGGCGCCGAGAAGGTCCAGGGCTACACGGGCTACAAGTTCACCGGTTCCGTGCCGCCGACGAGGACCGGCACGCGGATGGTGCCCGGCAGCCTCGTCGACCAGCCGGAGCGGCCGCAGGTGCTGGCCGAGGAGTGGTACTCCAACCACGGCTTCGAGCTGGTCGTCGACCAGGCCACCGGCCGGGTGATCTATGCGCAGACCGGGCCCAAGCGGACCCTGCGGGCGCCGGGCGGGAAGAAGGACGCGGCGGTGCTGCTGGACAGCCGGAAGCTCTCGTTCACGACCGGGACCCAGAAGGAGGCCGTGCGGCAGGCGAAGCGGGACCGCGGTCAACTGCGTCTGGTGGGCACGACGTTGCCGCTCGGGGCCGGTGTGGCGGGGGTGCTGCTCGCGGCGGTGGGTGGCGTTCTGGTGACGCGTGGGCGGAAGGAGCCGGAGCAGCCCGCTCCGTCCGATACGTCCAGTACGCCCCAGCCCACCCTCACGATGTGATGTGACGTCAGCTCTAACAAAGCCCGAAATTGTCACGCCGGTGAGTAGCCGTGGAGAACGTCCGGGCGAAAACTGTCCAACCCCACCCGAGCACAACCCGTCCACACTCCCCTCCCAGGAAGGGCTCAGGCCCCCCCACAGCAAGATCCCCAGAGCCAGACCTGCCCCCACGCTGAGTTCCGCACCCCGAGACGAGTTGGAGCACCCATGCCCCAGCACGTGCCGTCCCAGCTGCGCGCCGCGTCCCCCAGCGCGCCGCAGCACCTTCCGGCGCTTCCCCCACATCCGCGCCGGATCGTCTTCCTAGCCCATCGTGATCTGGACAATCCGTCCGCCGGCGGCTCCGAGCTGCTGGTCGACAAGCTCGCCGACGGCCTGACCCGGCTCGGCCACCAGGTGACCCTGCTGTGCGGGGGCCCTGCGTCCCCCAAGCTCTCGGCTTCGCTCGAGCAGGGAGGTGCCCCCATCCGGGACTACCGGGTCGTGTCGGCGGGCGGCCCGTACGGGCACTATCTGCGCGCCCGGTCGGCCTTCGCCCGCCAGGTCGGTGACTGCGATCTGCTGGTCGAGGTGTGCAACGGCATGCCGTACCTGGCGCCGCTGTGGCACTCCGGGCCCACGCTGTGCCTGGTCAACCACGTCCATACCGACCTGTGGAAGATGCGCTTCGGCGGGCCGCTGGCGCCGGCCGCGCGGATCGGCCGAAGACTCGAACACTGGGCCCTGACCGGAGCGCAGCAGCGGAGTCTGCTGGTCGCGGTCTCCTCCTCCACCGCCCACGCGCTGCGCGCGATCGGCGTCGAGCGGGACCGTATCCGGGTCGTGCACAACGGCGTCGAGGAGCCGGCGCCGCGGGCCGAGCGCTCCCCCGAGCCGTTGTTCGTCGCCGTCGGCCGGCTTGTCGAGTACAAGCGGATCGATCTGCTGCTGCGGTTGTGGGAGCGGGTGCGGCCGGTCACCGGCGGGCGGCTCGTCATCGTCGGGGACGGACCCGAGCGAGCAAGACTGGAACAACTCGCCGGACCCGGTGTGGAGTTCACCGGCTATGTCTCGGAGGCCGAGAAGCATCGGCTGCTGTGCGCGGCCTGGTTGTTGCTGCATCCCTCCGCCGTGGAGGGGTGGGGTCTGGTCGTGACGGAGGCAGCGGCGCGGGAGACGCCGACCGTGGCCTTCGATGTGCCGGGGCTCAAGGACTCCGTGGTGGACGGTGAGACCGGAGTTCTCGCGCGCGGCGAGTCCTCGTTCGCCGCCGCGTGGTGCGCGCTCGGCCTGTCCGGGTCGCGGCGGGAGTTGATGGGCAAGGCGGCCCGGGAGCGGGCGGCGCAGTTCCGGTGGGACCGGACTGTGCGGCAGTTCCGGGCGGTGGCCGCGGAGGCGGTGAGGGGCTGGGCCCCGTGATACCGCTCAAGCGCCCACGCGGCGGAGCCACACATGTCACAGCCCCGCGCGCCTATGGAAACGACCCCTCCTTACGACGATCTCTTGCCCTGTTCCGCGCCTTTCTCCATGAACAGGACGATCCCGAGAGCTGCTACTCGCTGCTCGCCCGGGACGCCGTCGACCAAGTCGAGTCCTACGACGGGCCCGTCGCCGGGCGTACTGTCCTGGACGTGGGCGGCGGCAGCGGTTACTTCACCGAAGAGTTCCGGCGACGCGGGGCTCAGGCCTACCTGTTCGAGCCGGACATGGCCGAGATGGGCGAGAAACCGCCCGACTCGACCGTCGTCGCCGACGGATACCTGCTGCCCCTCCGGGACGGCGTCGCGGACGTCACGTTCTCCTCCAACGTGCTGGAGCATGTGGCCGACCCCGAGACGTTCCTGAGTGAGCTGGCCCGGGTGACGCGGCCCGGCGGGCTGATCTACGTGTCGTTCACCAACTGGCTGTCGCCGTGGGGCGGGCACGAGTGGGCCCCGTGGCACTACTTCGGTGCCGAGCGGGCCCGGGCCCGCTATCTGCGGCGGACCGGCAGGCCCGCCAAGCACACGCTCGGCGAGAACCTCTTCGCGGTGCACATCGGATCCACCCTGCGGCAGGTGCGTGCCCGGGACGACGTCACGGTCGTCTCGGCGCGCTCCCGCTACTGGCCGTTCCTCGCGGAGGCCGTCGTCAAGGCGCCCGGCATCCGTGAGTTCGCCACCTGGAACCTCCTCCTCATCCTGCGGCGGTGCCCTACATGACAACCACGGTCCAGGCTCCTCCACCGGCAGCCGTCCCCACCACCGCGACCGCGGCGGGTCCCCCCGAGGGCCCGCGGTCGCGGCGCTGGCTGCTGGGTTTCTGGGCCGTGGTGTTCGTGCTGTTCCTGGCGGTGCGGCCGGGACGGCAGACGTTCGACACCAAGCTCGGTGTGACGGTCGACCCGGGTCAGTTCCTCGCCGACCTGGGGCAGTTGTGGCACGACCGGGCCGGGTTCGGCGGGATCCAGGACCAGTACGTCGGCTATCTGTGGCCGATGCTGCCGTTCTACTGGCTGTGCGACCTCGTACAACTGCCGGTGTGGCTGGCGGAGCGGCTGTGGATGTCGCTGATCGTGTCCGTCGCCTTCTGGGGCGCGCTGCGGCTGGCCGAGCGGCTGCGGGTGGGCAGTGGCGCCTCCCGGCTGCTGGGGGCCGTGGCGTACGCGCTGTGGCCGGTGTTCACCACCGTCATCGGGTCGACGTCGGCAGCCGCGCTGCCCGGCGCGTTCCTGCCGTGGGTGCTGCTGCCGCTGACGAACGAGCGGTACGCCGCCCGGGTCGCGGCCCTGCGGTCGGCGCTGCTGGTGCCGTTCATGGGCGGCGTGAACGCCTCGGCGACGCTGGCGTCCCTGCTGCCGGTCGGGCTGTACCTGCTGTCCCGGCCGTCCGGGCCGCGGCAGCGCAAGCTGATCGCCTGGTGGGCTCCGGCCGTGATCGTCGTGACGGCCTGGTGGTGGGTGCCGCTGCTGCTGCTCGGGATCTACGGCGAGAACTTCCTCCCCTATATAGAGACTTCGCAGACGACGACGGACACCATGGCGGCGACCGAGGCGCTGCGCGGTGCCGGGAACTGGGTCGCCTATCTGCACTTCGGTGAGGCGTGGCTGCCCGCGGGGTGGGCCGTGGCCTCGTCGGTCGCCGTGATCGTGTGCTCGGCCCTGGCAGCCGGGCTCGGTCTGGCCGGGCTCGCCCGGCGGGACATGCCCGAGCGACGGTGGCTCGTGCTGACGGTGCTCGTGGCGGCGCTGGTGCTGCTCGCCGGGTACGGCGGGGCGTTCGGGGCGCCGTTCCACGGGGTCGTGCAGGGCTGGCTGGACGGCTGGCTGTCGCCGTTCCGCAACATCTACAAGTTCCAGACGGGCCTGGCGCTGGCGTTCGTGCTGGGCCTGGCGCATCTGGTGGGTGTGGCCGCCGAGCCGCGCGGGGCCCGCCCGGTGCGCGGCCGGCGCTTCGCCCCGCTGGTCGCGGCGGTGCTGATCCTGCCGGGGCTGCTGTGGCCGTACCTCAACGGCTCGATCCTCAACCCGGGTTCCTTCCAGAAACTCCCCGCCTACTGGCAGGCCACGGCCGACTGGCTGGAGAAGTACTCGCCCGACTCACGCGCCCTGGTCGTCCCGGCGACCGCGCACGGCGTCTACACCTGGGGCTCGCCCATCGACCAGCCGCTCGACGTGCTCGCCGAGTCGCGGTGGGCCCAGCGCGACTACGTACCGTTCGGCACGCCCGGCAACCGGCGCGCGATGGACGCCGTCGAGCAGGCACTGCTGTCCGGCGCCGAAGTCCCGGGCCTCGCCGACTACTTGAGCCGGGCAGGGCTGTACTACGTCGTCGTACGCAACGATCTCGACCCCGACCAGATCGGCTACGTGCCGACCTCGACCGTCAAGCGCACCCTCGAACAGTCGGGGTACGAGCGGGTGACGGGGCTGGGGCCGGTGATGACCGGCGGCCGGATCGCGCAGGACGCCCCGCTCCAGGTCGAGGGACTGTACCCGCGGCAGCGGGCGGTGGAGATCTACCGGCCGGCCGGCCAGGACGTGCTCCGGCCCGGGCAGGCGGGACTCATGCCCGTCTCCGACACGGCCGTGGTGTCCGGAGGCCCGGAGGCGCTGCTGCCGCTGGCGTCGCGACTGCGCGGGCGGGCGACCGTCCTGACCGGTGACCACCACCCGGGGCTCGGCACCCCGGCGGTGCAGGTGGTGGGCGACGGGATGCGGCGCGCCGACACCCGGTTCGGCGTGGTCAACGCCGGTACGTCGTACACGTACACGCGCGACGAGCGCAACGCGCCAGGCGCCCAGCAGGACCCGGGCGAGAAGCCGCGCCAGATCCTGCCGACCGAGGGCGCCGACCACCAGACGGTGGCCGAACTGCGCGGCGCCCGCTCGGTGACGGCCTCCTCGTACGGCAACTGGCTGTTCCACCTGCCGCAGTTCGACCCGGTGAACGCCTTCGACGGCAACCCGGACACCGCGTGGGCGGAGGGCTCGCCGGACACGCCGGACGGGCAGTGGCTGCGCATCGGCTTCACCGGCTCCTACGACATGCCGTCCTCCTTCAAGGTCACGCCGCTGCCGCAGGAGAGCGTGCGGGCGGCGGCGACGAAGGTGCGGGTGGAGACGGAGAAGGGCGAGCGGACGAGCTTCCTCCGCCCGAACGGCACGGCGCAGAGCGTCAAGGCGCCCGAGGGCGGCACGCGGTGGATGAAGCTGACGATCGTGGACTCGGTGGAGCGCCGGGCCGGGCTCACGGGCGCGGGCTTCTCCGAGATCGACCTGCCGGACGTGCAGGTCACCCGGCTGCTGCGGCTCCCGACGGACGCGGACGACGCGACCGCGGACGCCACGGTCGTCTCCCTGCACCGGGCCTCCGATCCGACCGGCCTCTCCGCGACCGGCACCGAGGCCGGCCTGCACCGCCGCTTCACGACACCGGCCGCCGGGACGTACGAGGTCACGGCGAGCGCGGTGCCGGTGCCGGGCGAGGAACTCGACCGGCTGCTGTACGAGGTCGCGCCGGAGCAGCAGTCCCGGATCGTCGCCACCGCCGACTCCACGGCGAGCCTCGGCGCGGGCCTCGCGGCACGCAACCTCACCGACGGCGACCTGACGACGGCGTGGATCGCGGGCGACCGGCCGACGATCCACCTGAGCTGGGAGGGAAAGCAGCCGGTCGGCGAACTGGTCCTGGCCCCCGCCGGCGGCCTGTCCACCCGCGCCTCCCAGGTGCACATCAGCTCCCCGGACGGCGCGACGATCGCCGGCGTCGACGAGAACGGCTGGGTCCGCTTCCCGCCGATCACCACGAACCGGCTCGACATCACGATCACCGAGACGGCCCCGCTGACCCTGCACAACCCGGTCGCCGACGAGAAGCTGCGCCTCCCGGTGGGCCTCACGGAGGCGTACATCCCCTCCCTCGACCAGTACCGCACCCCGCAGCCGGACGGCACCCGCAAGTTCTCCCTGCCGTGCGGCAAGGGCCCCGACGTGGCGCTGGACGGCGAGCTGTACCAGACGGGCGCGAAGGGCACGGTGCGGGACCTGGTGGAGCGGCGGGGCGTGGAGGTGACGCTCTGCCAGGAGGGCCGGGGCGACACCGAGGTGCAGCTGTCCTCGGGTGACCACCGTCTGGAGGGCGGCGACGCGAGCCCGCTCGCGCTCACGGACGTGACCCTGACCCGCGGGACGGTCCCGAAGGCCGCCGTGGCCGGGCGTGACCTGCGGGTCCGGGACTGGCTGGGCGACCGGCGCGAGGTGACGGTCGGCTCGGGCGCGGCCTCGTACCTGACGACGTACGAGAACTACAACGACGGCTGGAAGGCCACCCTGAACGGCAAGGAGCTCACCCCGCTGCGGCTGGACGGCTGGCAGCAGGGCTGGCGGATTCCGGCCGGAGCCGGCGGCACGGTCAAGCTGTCCTACGGACCGGCCACCACGTACGACGCCGGGCTGATCGGCAGCGGCGTCGGCATCGCGGTGCTGCTGGGCCTGGCCCTCTGGCGTCGCCGCGCCCCCAACCCCGACGCACCGCAGCCGGCCCCGCCGCTGCCCGGCCTGTGGCTCGGCACGGTGGCGCTGACGCTGGTCGGAGCGGTGATCGCGGGGTGGCTCGCGCTGCTGGTCCCGGCGCTGGCGTTGCTCGCGGCCAGGCGGCACGCGCTGCTGGTGCCGATCGCGTTCATCGCGCTGGCGGGAGCGGGCATCGCTGCCGCGTTCGGGGCCGGGGAGCCGGTGGGCGCGGGCGAGGGAGCGTTCGGCCGTACGGCCCAACTGCTGGCCTTGATCGGCCTGTTCGCCGGCTTGGTGAGTCTGCGCGAAGGGCCCTCCTCGGAGGCACCGACCCAGCAGTTGCCCAGGACCACGGACACGGGGAAGGGCGAGCCCGCATGACGGCACCGGTACGCATCCCGTTCCCGGTGGTGGACGAGGTGTCCCGGCACTGCCTCCAGGAGCAGGAACCGGAGACAGTCCACATCGAGGTCCACCTCCCCGGCCCCGTCGACCAGACCCGCCTGCGCAAGGCCTTCACGGAGGCCCTGCACCGGCATCCGCGGATCCTGATGCGGGAGGCACGGGGGCCGTGGTACCGGCGGCGCTACGAGTGGGAGCTGACGCCGGAGCCCGACGTGGAGGTGGTGGCCTTCGCCCCACCGGGGCCGCGGGCGCTGCAGGACGCCAGGACCCGGGCACTGACGCAGGCGCCACCGCTGTCGGTGTCCCCGCCGATACGGCTCGAAGTGGTGGACTCGGTCCTCTTCCTCACCATCAACCACACCGCCCTCGACGGCCCGGCCTGCCTCCGCATCCTGGCCACGGCCGCCGAACTCTACGGAGGCAGGGACAACGCACCCGCGGCACCCCCGGTCCGCCCCGCAGAGCCCCGGCAAGAACCCTCGGACACCCCGACCACCTGGTCACCCCCCGCACGGGTGGCGCCAGGCACCCCCGACCCCTCCCCCGGCAACGGCATTCTCGTCACCGAGCTCCCCCTCCCCCACCGCCCCAAGGGCTCCCCCTACACCGTCAACGACCAGCTCATGGT
>NZ_DF968373.1:0-1300 GCF_001270025.1 Streptomyces azureus
CTTGAGTTCTAGCGATCGTCGCAACACCCCAGCTCAAGGGGTGCGATGTTCGAGATCCGCAAGACACGGACGGTGGCCCAGGGCCGCAGGAAGCTGACCCGTGAGCGGCAGGAATACTTCCGGCTCGTGCAGCAGGGCGTGAGTTACACGGAGGCGGCCAGGCTCGTCGGCATCAACCTCCGCACGGGAAAGCGATGGCGCAACGGCCGGAACCCCTCCGGCCGACAGAAGGCGGCACCACCGGCCAGACCGGTGCTGCCGCCTTCTGGTGCGTCCCGGTACCTACGTGAAGCCGACCGGATCTACATCGCTGACCGGCTCCTGGAGAAGGCGACGGTCCGCGCTATCGCCGCCGAACTGGGCCGCAGCCCCTCCACCGTCAGCCGGGAGATCCGCCGCAACCGGCACCCCGTCAACGGCCAGTACCGCCCCTTCGCCGCCCAGGCCCGCGCGGATGACCGCCGTCCCCGCCCCAAGCCCCGGAAGATCAGCCAAGACCCCGAGCTGCGGGCCGCCGTCCAGGCAGGTCTTGACGAGCGGTGGAGCCCGGAACAGATCTGTCACGCTCTGCGCAGACAGTTCCCCGACCGGCCGGAGATGCACGTGGTCCACGAAACCGTCTACCAGGCGCTCTACGTGCAAGGACGCGGAGCACTGCGCCGGGAGCTGGCCGGCGCCCTGCGCACCGGACGCGCCCGCCGCAAGCCCCACCGCCAGGCCAACTGCCGACAGCCGCGCTTCACCGATCCGATGGTGATGATCAGCGACCGCCCGGCCGAGGCGGACGACCGGGCCGTGCCCGGCCACTGGGAAGGCGACCTCATCATCGGCAAGAACAGCGGCTCGGCGATCGGCACCCTCGTCGAACGCAGCACCCGCTACGTGATGCTCCTCTACCTGCCCATGGACCACACCGCAGCCAGCGTCCGAGACGCCCTGACGGAGACCGCGCTAAGGCTGCCACCGCACCTCAAGCGGTCCCTCACCTGGGACCAGGGCTCCGAAATGGCCGCCCACCACACCTTCACCATCGCCACGGACATCCCGGTCTACTTCTGCGACCCGGCAAGCCCATGGCAACGCGGCTCCAACGAAAACACCAACGGCCTGCTGCGGCAGTACTTCCCCAAGGGAACCGACCTGTCCGTCCACAGCCGCGAACACCTGGACGCCGTCGCCGCCCAGCTCAACGGCCGCCCACGCAAAACGCTCGGCTGGGAAACCCCAGCCGAGCGTCTGCATAAACTGCTCGCCGTCTGACCTAACCGATCATGTGTTGCGACGATCCCTAGAAACCGCC
>NZ_DF968374.1:0-205 GCF_001270025.1 Streptomyces azureus
GCGTCTGCATAAACTGCTCGCCGTCTGACCTAACCGATCATGTGTTGCGACGATCCCTAGAAACCGCCCTGGGCCCCTAGGGCCTGTGTGACGTCGTGATCAATCGGCTGCTTGCAGGAGATCTCCGAGCCAGATCCTCGAAGCGCGGAGTTCGAGGCCGGCGAGGTAGCTCTCGGGCGTCTTGTCGAAGCGTGTGGCGATGCCG
>NZ_DF968375.1:0-16740 GCF_001270025.1 Streptomyces azureus
CCGTATGAGCCGCTCCATCCTGCGCAAAAGAACCGCCCTGCTCGCCCTCCCCACCGCCGCACTGCTCGCCCTGATGCCGAGCGCGGCGTCCGCGTACCCCAACCCCGGCCGGGTCACCGGCGACATCGTCACCCACGACCCGTCGATGATCCGCACCTCGTCCGGCCAGTACCTGCTCTACGCCACCGGCGGCGGCATCGCCAGCAAGACGTCCGGCGACCGCACGGCCTTCCGGAACGGCGGCGACGCCTTCTCCAGCAGGCCCGGCTGGTGGCGGAACTACTCCTCCGTCCCGGAGGCCTGGGCGCCGGACATCTCGTACCACGGCGGCAAGTACCTGATGTACTACTCCGTCTCGAAGTTCGGCTCGAACACCTCCGCCATCGGGCTGGCCACCTCCAGCACCGGCCAGCCGGGCAGCTGGACCGACCAGGGCACCGTCTACACGTCGAACTCCTCCAGCGACTTCAACGCCATCGACCCGAACCTCTTCGTGAACGACGACGGCAAGTGGTGGCTGTCCTTCGGCAGTTGGTGGACCGGGATCAAGATGATCCAGATCAACCCGTCCACCGGGAAGCAGCTCGCCGGCAACACCACGCGCTACTCGCTCGCCTCCCGGCCGACCGGGACCAAGGCCGTCGAGGCGCCCTTCATCGTCAAGCGGGGCGGGTACTACTACCTCTTCGCCTCGTACGACACCTGCTGCAGCGGCACGAGTTCGACGTACAAGGTCAAGGTCGGGCGCGCCTCCAGCATCACCGGGCCGTACCGCGACAAGAACGGCGTCGACCTGATGAAGAACGGCGGCACGCCCGTGCTCGAGTCGCACGGCAACGTCATCGGCCCGGGCGGGCAGTCGATCACCAAGGACTCCGACGGAGACCTGATCGTCTACCACTACTACGACGGCAACGCCAACGGCACCCCCAAGCTCGGCGTCAACCTCCTGAACTGGAGCAGCGGATGGCCCGTCGCCTACTGACCCTGCTGGCGGCCCTGCTGCTCGCGATCGGCCTCGGCCAGCCCTCCGCGAGCGCCGCCTCCTTCTCCAACCCGGTCAAGTCCGTCAAGGGAGCCGACCCCTGGATCTCGTACCACGACGGCAACTACTACCTGGTGACGACGAGCTGGACCGACGTCATCACCATCCGCAAGTCCGCCACCCTCGCCGGGCTCTCCACCGCGCCCAGCGTCCAGGTGTGGAAGGGCGACGCCGCCTCCCGGTGCTGCAACATCTGGGCACCGGAGCTGCACTTCGTCAACGGCCGCTGGTACCTGTACTACGTCGCCGGGCAGAACGTGTCCGACTACAACCCCACGCAGCGCAGCCATGTGCTGGAGAGCGCCGGGTCCGACCCCATGGGCCCCTACACCTACAAGGGGCAGCTCAACTCCTCCTGGATGCTGGACCCGAGCCTGATGAACGTGGGCGGCCGGCTGTACATGCTGGGCAGTGCGGTCACGGGCGGGACGCAGAACCTCGTCATCGCGCCGATGTCCAACCCGTACACCGTCAGCGGCTCCTACTCGACGATCTCGACGCCGACGCACGCATGGGAGCGGCAGGGCGGCACCGTCAACGAGGGCGCGGAGGTGCTGCAACGCGGCGGCCGGACCTTCCTGATCTACTCGGCGAGCGGCTGCTGGACGCCCGACTACAAACTCGGGCAACTGGAGCTGACCGGCTCCAACCCGCTGTCCGCCTCCTCATGGACGAAGAAGTCCACGCCCGTCTTCCAGCGCAGTGACGCCAACGGGGTGTACGGACCCGGCCACAACGGCTTCTTCACCTCACCGGACGGCCGCGAGAACTGGATCGTCTACCACGCCAACGACTCCTCCTCCGAGGGCTGCGACAACGGCCGTACGACCCGGGCCCAGAAGTTCACCTGGAACTCCGATGGCACCCCGAACTTCGGAACGCCCGTCCGACTCGGGGCGAGCATGCCCGGGCCGTCCGGCGAACCGGCGTCCGCCTCCACGACCTACACCGTCTCCAACCGCAACAGCGGCAAGTGCCTGGACGTCGCCGGCAGCTCGTCGGCCGACGGCGCCAACGTCGTGCAGTACACCTGCAACGGCGGGACCGACCAGCGCTGGCGCCTGGAGGACCTGGGCGACGACACCCACCGTCTGGTGAACGTCGCCACCGGCAAGGCCCTCGACACGGCCGACTGCTCGACCGCCGACGGCGCCGACCTACGCCAGTGGTCCTGGCTGAACAACACCTGCCAGCGCTTCCAGTTCGTCGCCACGGACGGCGGCTATGTCCGCATCGTCAACAAGGCGACCGGCAAGGTGGCCGACGTGGCCGGCTGCTCGACGGCGGACAGCGCCGACGTACGCCAGTGGTCGTGGCTCAACAACGCTTGCCAGCAGTGGAGGTTGAACCCGGCCTAGTACGACGTCCCCGGGGGGCGGGGCTGTGCTTGATTTGCGGCTCCGCCGCGTGGGTGCGACAAGCCACAACGGACCCGCACCCGCCGCGCACGGAAACCACCTACGGCGAGAAGGCGCTACCCGGCCTGCCCCATCCCCGCCGCGTTGGGCCAGGCCTGCGCCCCCGGCCACCCGGTAGCCGGCGCCGGTGACAACCCGTTCGTCCCCCTGACCTGCGCGGCGGTCAGCCCACCCCGGGCGGGGACACCCGGCGGGGTGGGCCCGGTAGCGGCCGGCACAGGCGTGGGCATGGGCGCCGGCGCCGGAGCAGGGACCGGCGCTGGTGCTGGTGCTGGTCTCGGGACCGGCGCCTGCGCCACAGGTGCCAGCGGCGGTGCCGGCGCGGCCATGGGCTGAGGCGCCGGCTGCGGCACGGGCTGGGGCACAGGCTGAGGGACGGGCTGCGGCACAGACTGAGGCATCTGCTGCTGGCCCATCTGGCCCATCTGGCCCATCTGGCCCATCGGCCCGACCTGCGCAGCTGCCGGCATCGGCATCCCGCCCGCCCCCGGCGGCACGGCGGACGCGGCAGCGGGGAGCGGCATGCCGGTACCGGTGCCCGGGGCCGACGGCCCCGGGCCACCCGCACCGACGGCCTGAGCGGCAAGGCCCCGCATGCCGGATCCGTTGGTCTCGCTCACCAGACGGTCCACTGCCGCCGTACCCGAGCTGTAGCTGGTCCCGTTGCCCAGCTCGGGTACGGCGGCTCCCCTCCTGGACGTCCCGTAGAGCACCTGTTCCAGGCCGGACACCAGGCGACGCACGTCCACCTGGGGGCGCACGACGAGACGCAGGAAGCGGCTGGACGAACCGATCTTGTTGCCGCACTCGCGAACCAGGATCCGGTGCTCGGTGAGCATCCGGTCCCGGACCACGGTGCCCTCGGCGCCCACGGGGAGGCGCACGAAGAGGAAGTTGCCCTGCGACGGGTAGACCGTGAGCCCGGGCAGGGAGGAGAGCTGACTGGCCATGTCGAGGCGGTCGCGCCGCACCTGCTGGAGGCTCTGCGCGTACTCGGCGCCGTGCTCCTTGAGCATGAAGACGACATGCTCGGCGAAGGAGTTGAGGTTCCACTTCGGGAGCATCGAACGCACGCGCCCGGCGAGCGCCGGGTTGGCGACCAGGTAGCCGAAGCGGATGCCGTGCAGGCCGAAGTTCTTGCCGAGGCTGCGCAGCACGATGACATTGGGCCGCAGCATGGCCTCCTGGACGACGGACGGTTCGGCCTCGGCGTCCGCGAACTCCAGGAACGACTCGTCGATGACGATCAGGTCGAGGTCGGCCATCGCGTCCATGAACTGGACGATGGCGTGCTTGTGCAGGAAGCCGCCGTCGGGGTTGTTGGGATTGCAGATGACGGCGACGCGCGTGCCCCGGGCGCGGATGAACTCGGCGTACTGTGCGAGGTCGAGGGCGAAGCCGCTGGACTCCTGGAGCGGGAACATGTCGACCCGCTTGCCGGTCTCCATGGGCTGGTCGGTCCAGCGGCCGAAGGTGGGGACGGGGATGGCGAGGGACTCGCGGACGAGCAGGTGGTCGATCCAGGTGATGAGCTCGGTGGAGCCGTTGCCCATCGCCACGCACTGCGGCGGCAGCTGGAGCAGGCTGCACAGCTCGGCCGTGATGGTGTCGGCGCTGCTCGGGTAGTAGGTGATGATGTCGCGCAGTCTGGCCGACATGTCGTCGAACATGGCCGGGGTGGGGAAGTACGGGTTGCACGGGATGCAGAAGTCCACCGGCCCGGCGCCGTCGCCGCCCTCACGTGTCAACGCCGCCATCGACGGGCTGTGCGCCGCGGTGCTGCGGAACAGCGACGTGACGTTGTCGGCCATGGAACCTCCGTATAGGGCGGGCCCGTTGGGGACGGCCGGACCCGGCGTTTAAAGGCGGCCCGCGCGGGGGAGCGCGGGCCGCCCTTAGATACGGAGACCACGGTGACACTGTTCAACCGTCAGGAAACCGGTCAGAACTCGTGCCCTACCTGTGAAGGCTTGTCAGCAGCCGAACGTGTGGACCGTCGTCGTGCGGTACGTCTGCCCGGGCCGCAGCACGGTCGACGGGAACGACGGCTTGTTCGGCGAGTCCGGGAAGTGCTGCGTCTCCAGGCAGAGCGCGTCGCCCTGCCGGTAGGTGCGGCCGGACGGGCCGGTCAGCGTGCCGTCGAGGAAGTTGCCGGAGTAGAACTGCAGGCCCGGCTCGTTCGTGGCGATCTTCATCGTGCGGCCGGAGGCCGGGTCACGCAGGGTGGCGATGTGCTCGGGGCGGGCGGTGATGCCCTTGTCGAGGACCCAGTTGTGGTCGAAGCCCTTGGCGGTCACCAGCTGCGGGTGGGAGACGCGGATGTCCCGGCCGATCGGCTTGGCCTTGCGGAAGTCGAAGGGGGTGCCCGCGACCTTGGCCAGCTCGCCCGTGGGGATCAGACCCGAGTCGGTGGGCGTGTAGCGGGAGGCCGCGATCTGGAGCTCGTGGTCCTCGATCGTGCCGCTGCCCTCGCCGGCCAGGTTGAAGTAGACGTGGCTGGTGAGGTTGACGACGGTGGCCTTGTCCGTGGTGGCCTCGTAGTCGACGCGCCAGTCGCCGTGCTTGGTGAGGGTGTACGTCACCTTCGTCTTGAGCGTGCCCGGGTAGCCCATCTCGCCGTCGACGCTCGTGTAGTACAGGTGCAGGCCGACGTCGGAGCCCTTGGTGAACGGCTCGATGTCCCACACGCGCTTGTCGAAGCCCTTGGCGCCGCCGTGCAGGCTCTGCTCGCCGTCGTTGACGGAGAGCTGGTAGTTCTTGCCGTCGAGGGTGAACTTGCCCTGGCCGATGCGGTTGCCGTAGCGGCCGATCAGCGCGCCGAAGTACGGGCTTTTGGCGACGTAGTCCTCGATGTTGTCGAAGCCCGCGGAGACGTTGGCGTAGCGGCCGCGGCGGTCGGGGATCTCCAGCGACTGGACGATGCCGCCATAGGAGAGCACCTTCAGGCGGGTGCCCCCGTTCTCCAGGGACCAGCTGTAGATCTTGGTGCCGTCGGCGAGCTTGCCGAAGAGCGTCTTCACCGGCTTCCTGCCTCCCGTGGCGTGTGCCGTGCCGCCGAGCGTGGTGGCGGCCATGCCCGCCGCCGCGGCTCCCGCGATGACCGTGCGTCTGTTCAGTTCCATATGCGGCTCCGCTTCATTGGGAAACTGCGTGGGAAAGAACAGGGCCCCGCCTTCCGGCGGGGCCCCGATCTGACTTACGAACCGACCTTGCGCTTGTTCCACACGTCGAACCCGACCGCCGCCAGGAGCACCAGGCCCTTGATGACCTGCTGCCAGTCGGTGCCGATGCCGACGAGGTTCATACCGTTGTTCAGCACGCCCAGGACCAGGCCACCGATGATCGCGCCGAGGACGGTGCCGACACCGCCGCTCATCGACGCGCCGCCGATGAACGAGGCCGCGATGGCCTCCAGCTCGAAGTTGAGGCCGGCCTTGGGAGAGGCCGCGTTGAAGCGGGCGGCGAAGACCAGACCCGCAAGGGCCGCGAGCATGCCCATGTTCAGGAAGACCAGGAAGGTGACCTTCTTGTCCTTCACACCCGACAGCTTGGCCGCCGGGAGGTTGCCGCCGATCGCGTAGATGTGGCGGCCGACGATGGCGTTGCGCATCACGTAGCCGAAGCCGACGAGCAGCACGCCCAGGACGAGCAGCACGATCGGGGCGCCCTTGTAGCTGGCCAGCAGCATGGTCAGCGTCAGCACGGCGGCGGAGATCGCGACCAGCTTCAGCAGGAACAGCTTGGCGGGCGGGACGTCGAGGTTGAACTCCTGCTGCCGCTTGCGGTCACGGACCTCCTGGAAGATCACCAGGGCGATCATCGCGAAGCCCAGCAGCAGCGTGAGGTTGTGGTAGTTGGTGTTCGGGCCGACCTCGGGCAGGAAGCCGTTGGCGGCCTTCTGGAGGCCCTCCGGGAACGGGCCGAGGGTCTGGCCCTCCAGGAAGATCTCGGTCAGACCGCGGAAGATCAGCATGCCCGCCAGGGTCACGATGAACGACGGTATGCCGCCGTACGCGATGAAGAACCCTTGGATGGCACCCGCGACCGCGCCCACGGCCAGGCAGAGCACCACGGCGAGCGGCCAGGGAATGTCCTGTTTGACCATGAACACGGCGGCCATCGAGCCGACGAACGCCGTCAGCGAGCCGACCGACAGGTCGATGTGGCCCGCGATGATGACCAGCATCATGCCGATCGCGAGGATCAGGATGTAGCTGTTCTGGAGGACCAGGTTGGAGACGTTGCGCGGCAGCAGCAGGTCGCCGTCGGTCCACACGGCGAACAGCACCACGATCAGGCCCAGCGCGATCAGCATGCCGTACTGCCGCATGTTGCGGCGCATGCCGTCCATCACCAGTTGCAGAAGTCCGTCGCCGGTGGCCGCCCCACCCTTGCCGGGCGGCGCGGGGGCCGGCGTCTTGGCGGTCACGTCCGTGCTCATCGGGTTACCTCTTTGTCCTTCGTCATCTGACGCATCAGCGATTCCTGTGAGGCCTCGGCCCGCGAGAACTCACCGGTCAGCCGCCCCGCGGCCATCGTGTAGATGCGGTCGCACATACCGAGCAGTTCGGGCAGCTCGGAGGAGATGAAGACGACCGCCTTGCCCTGGGCGGCCAGCTGGTCGATGACCGTGTAGATCTCGTACTTGGCACCGACGTCGATCCCGCGCGTCGGCTCGTCCAGGATCAGCACGTCCGGACCCGAGAAGATCCACTTGCTGAGGACGACCTTCTGCTGGTTGCCGCCGGACAGCTTCCCCACCGGCTCGAAGACGGTCGGCGCCTTGATGTTCATGGACTTGCGGAAGCCCTCGGCGACCTGCCGCTCCTCGTGCTCGTCGACCACACCGCGCTTGGCGACCTTGTTCAGGGCGGTCAGCGAGATGTTCCGGTTGATGGTGTCGATGAGGTTGAGGCCGTAGTGCTTGCGGTCCTCGGTGACGTACGCGATCCCGTGCTTGACCGCCTCGGGGACGGCCTTCGTACGGATCTCCTTGCCGTCCTTGAGGACAGTGCCGCCCGCGTACCGGCCGTACGTCCGCCCGAAGACGCTCATCGCGAGTTCGGTGCGGCCGGCGCCCATCAGGCCCGCGATGCCGACGATCTCGCCGCGCCGCACCGTCAGGGACACGTCGTCGACGACCTTGCGCTGCTGGTCGATCGGGTGGAACACGGTCCAGCCCCGGATCTCCAGCGCGGGCGCCACGCCCTCCTCGGGCTCGTGCGGCGACCGCTCCGGGAAGCGGTTCTCCAGGTCGCGGCCGACCATGCCGCTGATGATCCGGTCCTCGGTGGTCTCCGGGGCCTTCACATCGAGGGTCTCGATGGTCTGGCCGTCGCGGAGGATCGTCACCGAGTCGGCGACCTTGCGGATCTCGTTGAGCTTGTGGGAGATGATGATCGAGGTGATGCCCTGCTTCTTCAACTCCAGAATCAGATCCAGGAGTTTGTCGCTGTCCTCGTCGTTCAGGGCCGCGGTCGGCTCATCCAGGATGAGCAGCTTCACCTTCTTCGACAGGGCCTTGGCGATCTCCACGAGCTGCTGCTTGCCCACACCGATGTCGGCGACGCGGGTGTCGGGGTGGTCGCTGAGCCCGACCCGCCGCAGCAGCTCGGAGGCGTGCCGCAGGGTCTCCCTCCAGTCGATGAACCCGCCCTTGGCGTGCTCGTTGCCGAGGAAGATGTTCTCCGCGAGGGAGAGGTACGGCGAAAGCGCCAGCTCCTGGTGGATGATGACGATGCCGCGCTGCTCGCTCGCCCGGATGTCCTTGAACTCGCAGACCTCGCCCTCGAAGAGGATGTCCCCCTCGTAGGTGCCGTGCGGGTGGACGCCGGAGAGGACCTTCATCAGGGTCGACTTACCGGCGCCGTTCTCCCCGCAGATGGCGTGGACCTCGCCCTGCTGGACGGTCAGCGTGACGTCCGACAGCGCCTTGACGCCGGGAAAGGTCTTGACGATCGAGCGCATTTCCAGGACGGGTCCCGCCATGGTCGTGCCTTCCAATCAGAGTGTGCCGGCGGTCTTTAGAGGTCGCTTGCCTTGATGTAGCCGGAGTCGACGACTTCCTTCTGGTAGTTGGTCTTGTCGACGGCGACCGGCTCGAGCAGGTAGGCCGGGACGACCTTCGAGCCGTTGTCGTAGGTCTTGGTGTCGTTGACCTCGGGCTTCTTGTCGTTCAGCAGCGCGTCGACCATGTTCGAGGCGACCTTGGCGAGCTGACGGGTGTCCTTGTAGACGGTCATCGACTGCTGGTCGGCGATGATCGACTTCACCGAGGCGAGCTCGGCGTCCTGGCCGGTGACGATCGGCAGCGGCTTGCTCTTGGAGCCGTAGTCGTCCGACTTCAGCGCCGAGAGGATGCCGATGGAGATGCCGTCGTAGGGGGAGAGGACCGCGTCGACCCGGTCGCGCTTGTAGGCCGAGGTCAGGATGTCGTCCATGCGCTTCTGGGCGGTGCCGCCGTCCCAGCGCAGGGTGGTGACCTGGTTCAGCTTGGTCTGCTTGGAGCGGACGACGAGCTGCTTCTTGTTGATGTAGGGCTGGAGGACGTTCATCGCGCCCTGGAAGAAGTAGCGGGTGTTGTTGTCGTCGTTGGAGCCGGCGAACAGCTCGATGTTGAAGGGGCCCTTCTTGGAGCCGTCCTTCAGGCCGAGCTTCTCGACGATGTAGTTGCCCTGGAGCTCGCCGACCTTCTCGTTGTCGAACGACGCGTAGTAGTCGACGTTCTTCGTGCCGAGGATCAGGCGGTCGTAGGAGATGACCGGGATGTTGGCGTCCTTGGCCTGCTGGAGCACGTTGTTCATCGACTTGTTGTCGATGGCCGCGATGATCAGCGCCTTGACACCCTGCGTGATCAGGTTCTCGACCTGTGAGACCTGCTGGTCCGGGTCGTCCTCGCCGTAGACCAGCTGGGTCTTGTAGCCCTTGGACTCCAGGTCCTTCTTGACGTTGTTGCCGTCGGCGATCCAGCGCTCGGAGGACTTGGTCGGCATCGCGATGCCGATGGTGCCGCCCTTGGCGCTGTCCCCGCTCTCCTCGCTGCCACCCTCGCTGTTCTGCCCGCAGGCGGACAGGGTCAGGGCGAGGGACGCGGCTCCGGCTATGGCGGCGAGGGCGGCTCTGCGGTTACGCATGATCATCATCCTTGATGTGTGTGCAGGGCTCGGTCTGGGGCGCTTAGTCGCTCCGGGGGGTCGGGCCGGAAAGACCGAGAAGAGATGTGTCGGATTGTGGTCGGCTGTGTCTTCTTTTGTGAAGGCGAGTATCCGGAACGTTATGACGAGATTTCGAACCGTTGTAGATCGCCCGGCATGCGCGACCCGAGCGGCGCCATGTCGCCGTCGGCCCCGTGGCGCGCCAGAAGATCCAGGGCGAGCCGCCCGCGCCGCACGCGCTCCTTGGCCGTGGCCAGGGTCAGCTCCCGCATGTGGTGCCCGTAGGGGTAGATCCCGGGCGCCTTCGACAGGCCGAACTTCAGGTAGAGCGGTGCGCCGCGCCGGATGAGCTCGGCGACCTCGTACATCCGGACGTAGCCGCCGAGGTCGTCGGGAGCCTCGATGTACATGTCCATCGGAGCGCCCGAAACCCTGCGGATCTCGGTGAGGTGATCGAGCGTCAGATCGCTCGGCACGTTGACGGAGTCGGCGCCGAGCCGCTCGTACACCGCGTACGCCGCCGGGTTGACCGGCCCGATGAGCGCGCTCACCTTGAGGGTCGTGTCGGCCGGGATGATGCCGGCGGTTCTCGCCCGGTGCAGCGTCCACAGCACGCCCTCATCGGCGACGAGCAGGCACTTGACGCCCAACTCCGTTGCCCGGACGGCGTCTTCGACACATCCGGCGACGGCGTCGTGGCCGCGGGCGCGCAGTCCGGCCCCCCGCGAGTCGGTGCGTGTCGAACCACCGATGTCCCACGTGCCGCGCGGGCCGGTGAACAGGCAGAGCTCGATGTCGCGCTCGCCGGTCGCCTCGACCATCTCGGTGATCTCGGCGTCGGAGAGCATCCACACGCCGCTGCCCTGGCTGATCCGGTGGATCGGCACGTCCATCCGCGAGGCCTCCTTCAGGACCACCGCCAGCGCCTCGGGACCCTCGCACGAGGGGATCTCGGTGCGCCAGCGGCCGCCGCCGGGGAAGGAGTGCGGCGAGGCGTCGGCGGGGTCGAGGGCGGGCGCGTTCAGGCCCAGCGTGGTGAGCACCTGCTCACCGGGCCTGCGGGCTGCCGTGGCGGAAGCGTCGGTCACAGGAATGTCCTTTGGTTCGGTATTTCGGACGAGGTTCGCGGCTTTGGGTAGGTCCCGGCGTCACATTCCCGTCGTCCGCCCGGAGGGCGGGCCTGGCGGTGTCTGGTGCGTGCGATCGCAAGGCGCCGGAGCGCCCCCGTGGCGGAGCCACGCGGGCGGTTCGGCAACGCGGCGAGCGTGCGTGCCAGGCGCCGCCAGGCAGGCGGGAATGTGACGCCAGGGCCTTACGGCAAGGCTGGGTGTACGCCGGTACGGGAGCCGTCAGGTTGCCCCCGTACCGGCGTACGTCTAGGGGCGGAGCAATACCTTGCCCACCTTCGGATCGCCGGCTCCCACCAGCTCGATGGCCTGCGGGAACTCGGCGAGCGGCAGCTCGTGCGTCACCAGCGGCAGCGGGTCGAGCAGACCGGCGGCGAACACCCGCACCGTGTGCGCCCAGGCGTCCGGCGGAGCACCGAAGACGGTGTGCACCTCCAGCTGCCGTACGACGAGATCGGTCGGGTCCAGACCGTCGGCCCCCGGCGCCGGGATACCGGTCAGGACCAGCCGGCCGCCGCGCCGGAGCAGGGCGGCGGAGATCTGTGCGGCGTCCGCGGACCCGGCCGTCTCGATCACCACGTCGAAGTCGTCCGGGAGCTCCTGGTCCTTCGTCCGGAAGTCCGTCGCGCCGTACTGCCGCGACAGCGCCTCACGGTCCCGGCGGGTGCCGACGACCAGCAGCTCCGCCGGCGAGTTCGCCTTCAGGAACTGCACGGCGAACATGCCGAGCGTGCCGGTGCCGACCACGGCGACGCGCTCGCCGGGCTGCGCGTTCGCCTTCAGCGCGGCCGCCGCGATACACGCGGCGGGCTCCAGGAGGGCCGCGGCCGTGAGGTCGCAGTCGTCCGGGAGGGCGTGCAGGAGGCGGGCCGGGAGCGTCAGCGTGGCCGCCATCGCACCCGGCTGGGTGAACCCCGTCTCCTCGTAACCGGCCGTGCACAGGGTCGTGTCGCCCGCGTGGCAGCGGTCGCAGACCTGGCAGTTGCGGAAGCCCTCACCGACGACCTTGCGGCCGACGAGGGACCCGGGGACACCGGCTCCCACGGCCTCGACCGTCCCGGACCACTCGTGGCCCGGGGTGAGCGGGTAGCGCACGTAGCCCTCGGGGCGGTTGCCCTGGTAGACCTCGCGGTCACTGCCGCAGATGCCGGAGGCGTGGACACGGACGAGTGCCTCGCCGGCCTCGGGCTGCCGGGGCTCGTGCGGGACGAGACGGTGCTCGCCCGGGGCGTCGATCACTACGGCGGTGCTCACGTCGCTCCTGGGAGTTTCGAAGCTTTCGATGGCCGGACGGTCACTGGCTGCCCTTGGGCTTGCGCTGCTCCCAGCCGTCCGCCCACAGGTCGAAGCGGGCCTGCTGCTGCGGGAACTCGGCGGCGGCGTCGACGTCCAGCTCCACGCCGAGACCCGGGGCGTCGGAGAGGTGGAAGCAACCGTCCTCCGGGTTCACCTGCGGGGCGCCCTTGACGACCTTCTTGATCTCCGCGTCCGCGAAGTCGTTGAAGTGCTCAAGGATCTTGAAGTTCGGGGAGGTGAAGCCGACCTGGAGCGAGGCGGCGGTCAGGACCGAGCCGCCGACGTTGTGCGGAGCCACCAGCATGTAGTGGGTCTCGGCCGTCGCCGCGAGCTTCCGGGTCTCCCAGATTCCACCGATATGGCCGACGTCCGGCTGGATGATGTCCACGGCCTGGCTCTCGAACAGCTCGCGGAACTCGATCCGGTCGTGGATGCGCTCGCCGGTGGCGACCGGCATGTCGACCTTGGCGGCGACCTTCTCCAGGGCCTTGAGGTTCTCCGGCGGAACCGGCTCCTCCAGCCACGCCGGCTTGAACGGCGCGAGCTCCTTGGCCAGGCGTACGGCCGTGGCGGGGGAGAAGCGGCCGTGCATCTCCAGCATCAGCTCGGCCTCGGGGCCGATGGCGTCCCGGACCGCCTCGATCAGGGAGACGGCGTACAGGGTTTCCTTGTGGTCCAGCTCGAAGTGGCCGGTGCCGAAGGGGTCGATCTTGAGCGCCCGGTAGCCGCGCTCCATGACCCCCTGGGCCGCCTTGTGGTACGCCTCCGGGGTGCGCTCGGTGGTGTACCAGCCGTTGGCGTACGCCTTGACCTTGTCGGTGACCTTGCCGCCCAGCAGCTGCCAGACGGGGACGCCGAGGGCCTTGCCCTTGATGTCCCAGCAGGCCATCTCGATCACGGCGATACCGGACATCACGATCTCGCCCGCGCGGCCGTAGTCGCCGTACTTCATCCGCTTGACGAGGTCCTCGACAGCGAATGGGTCGGAGCCGAGAATGTGATTGGCCTCGGCCTCCTTCAGGTAACCGAGAAGGGCGTCGGTGTGTCCCAGCATCCGGGTCTCGCCGACTCCGGTGATGCCCTCGTCGGTGTGCACCTGGACGTACGTCAGGTTGCGCCACGGCGTCCCGACCACGTGTGTGCTGATTCCGGTGATGCGCACGGCGGTTGTCCCTCGCAGCTTCGTCGGTTCAGTTCCGTCAGTCATTCCGTTCGACGTGTTCGAGATTTCGGCACACGTTCGAAATGCTGGCGTGACAGTAAAGACGGGGCGGTGTGAGTGTCAATGGGTCGCGCGCATAACGGTTTCGACAGTTTCGAAACCACGGGGGCGGCGTGTCCCTACAGAACCTTCACAGCTGGATCTAGGAACGTTACCGGCGCGGAACTTAATCTTCCCGCGTCATGGACTACTGCGACCCGTGCCGACGGCACCTCAACGGCGCGCTCGCCTGCCCCGGGTGTGGCACCTCGGCCGATGCGCTGCGCTGGCGTGAGCCGGAGTACGGCGGGTACGAGGCCGTTCCCGAGGGCCCGGAGGGCGTTCACGACCACTCGGACGGGTCGGGCAGCGAACACGAAGACGACGGTGAGCCGTCGGGGCGGGCTGCTCGACGGCGTGGGCGCGGGAACGGGCCGGTCGCCGATGGCCCGGGTGGCGGGACGAGCCGGCGGGACCGGAAGGCCGCGGCACATCGCCGTCGGCGGCGCCGGACACTGTTCGTCGCGGCGGGGTTCGTGCTGGCGGCGGGTGGGCTGAGCCTCGCGGAGCTCGGCATGGACTCGCCCGGGTCGACGCCGAAGCCGGCGGCGGCCGGGGGTGAGTCGGCGGACGGCGACGCGTCGGTGGAGGCGGGCGAGACGGGCGGTCCGGGCGAGGGTGCCCGGGCTGATGGAGTATCAGCGACCCCTTCACCCGGGGCATCTGACTCACCGTCGCCTTCCAAGTCCCCGAAGGCCGACAAGTCCGAGGACGCGAAGGGTGACGAGACGCCGAAGGCCTCCGACCCGGCCTCGGCCGACCCGCCCCTCGCTCGCACGACACCGGCCCCGACGGCCGCCCAGCCGGACCCGGCCCCGACCCGGACCGCGGCCCCGACGACCGCACCCGCGAACCCGGAACCGTCCCCCTCGGAGACCTGCAACCGTTTCCTGTGGTGGTGCACGTAGCGCGTGGGAGACGACGATGGGGGTGTCCGCTCAGCTGCGGGCAGTCGTGCCGCTTGGGGCGATGAGGGCCCCTGCTCGAGCGGAGTCGAGAGCTTGGGGGTGGGCGCAGCGGCATCTCGTCGCGCCGAGCTGCGCAACGTCCCGGCCCCAGCGCCGATCCGCAGTACCGAGAAACGCCCCGGACCGCCCCGACCTCACCCCACCATCGCCCGCAACGCATCCCGCAGCGCCACCCTCCCTCCCTCCGAAAGCCCGGCCAACGGCTCCCGGGCGAACCGCAGCGACTCCCGCAGGCTCCGGGCCACCCGCCGCCCCTCGCTCGTCGCCGCCGCCACCTTCACCCTCCGGTCCGCGGGATCCGGCCGCCGCTCCACCAGCCCCCGCGCCTCCAGCCGGTCCACGATCCCCGTGACGTTCGACGGCTCGCACTTCAACCGCTGGGCAAGTCTCCGCATCGGCAGCGGCTCAAGGCACAGCAGACTCAGCAGCCGCGCCTGCGCCCCGGTCAGCGCATGCTCCGCCGCCGCCTCCTCGTAGTCCTGGTGGAACCGCGCCACGACCTCCCCGATGAGCTCCATGACCTCAAGGGTCAGCGGGTCGGGGCGGTGGCTGTTCTGGGGGGTGGATGTGGTGGAGGCCATGAAATCGAGGGTACCCGGTTATTTGACAACCTGAAATTTTCAGGAGCATGGTGTTTCAGGTACTGAAACATTTGCTTCGAGTCACCGAGGAAAGGCGAATCATGACCGACACCCCCACCCTCCCCGCCGTCAGCCGCGAATGGCACCTGGCCAGCCGCCCTGTCGGCTGGCCGAAGCCCGAGGACTTCGCCTTCGTCGAGGCGGAGGTTCCGCAGCCGGGTGAGGGGCAGGTCCTCGTGCGGAACAAGTACCTCTCCGTGGACCCGTACATGCGCGGCCGTATGAGCGACGCGAAGTCCTACGTCGCCCCGTTCGAGCTCGGCAAGGTCATGCAGGGCGGTGCCGTCGGCGAGGTCGTGGCCTCCAACGCGGAGGGGCTGTCCGTGGGCGACCACGTGCTGCACTTCCTCGGGTGGCGCGAGTACGCTGTCGTGGCCGCGAAGAACGCCGTCAAGGTGGACCCGGACGCCGCGCCGCTGTCGACGTACCTCGGTGTGCTGGGCATGACCGGCCTGACCGCCTACGCGGGGCTGCTGCGCACCGCCGCCTTCAAAGAGGGCGACACCGTGTTCGTGTCCGGTGCCGCCGGTGCCGTGGGCGGCCAGGTCGGGCAGATCGCCCGGCTGAAGGGTGCCTCGCGGGTCATCGGGTCCGCCGGGTCGGCGGAGAAGGTGAAGGTGCTCGTCGAGGAGTACGGCTTCGACGCCGCCTTCAACTACAAGGACGGTCCTGTGAGCAAGCAGCTGCGCGCTGCCGCTCCCGACGGGATCGACGTGTACTTCGACAATGTCGGCGGCGATCACCTGGAGGCCGCCATCGGGTCCCTCAACGAGGGCGGGCGGATCGCCGTCTGCGGGATGATCTCCGTGTACAACAACACCGAGCCCGCCCCGGGCCCGAGGAACCTCGCCCGCCTGATCCAGACCCGCGGCCGTATCGAGGGCTTCCTGGTCGGGGACCACTACGACCTTCAGCCGGAGTTCGTGCGCGAGGTCGCCCCCTGGGTCGCCTCCGGTGAGCTGAAGTACCGGGAGACCGTCGTCGAGGGCATCGAGAACAACCTCGAGGCGTTCCTGGGCGTGCTGCGCGGTGACAACACCGGGAAGATGATCGTCAAGCTCTGACGCCTTCTGTCACCTTCCGGCATGCGGTAAGTTTTTTCCGAATCTGCTCGGCCCGGGCGCGAGCCGTGGCGGACGACGGAAGGAACACCACCGCATGCCCATCCAGCAGTCCGACGTCCTGTACACCGCCGTCGCCACCGCCGAGGGCGGGCGCGACGGGCGGGTCGCCACCGACGACGGCAAGCTCGACGTCGTCGTCAACCCGCCGAAGGAGCTGGGCGGCAGTGGCGCCGGGACCAACCCGGAGCAGCTGTTCGCCGCCGGCTACAGCGCCTGCTTCCAGGGCGCTCTCGGCGTCGTCGCCCGCCAGGAGGGGGCCGACCTCACCGGGTCGACCTTCCCCAAGCTCTCAACTTCGTTCGAGCAGGGGAGACCCCTATCGCGAAGGTCGGCCTCGGGAAGAACGGGGACGGGTTCGGGATCATCGTGGAGATCTCCGCCGACATTCCCAAGGTGGACCGGGGCACCGCGCGGTCGCTCGTCGAGAAGGCCCATGACGTGTGTCCCTACTCGAAGGCGACCCGCGGGAACATCACCGTGACGTTGGCCTGACCGCCGTCGTTGCGTACGCGGAGGCCGCACCCTTGGACGTGGGGTGCGGCCTTCGCCCGTGCCCGGGCTAGTGCCCCGGCAGGCAACGTTCGCCCCGTCGCGACGCCCGGTACGCCCTCTCGCCGCACCGGACGAAAGCCCGAGTGCATCCAGTACGAGGGCTTCCGGCCGGCACTCCCCCGAGCTCTTCGAGCAGGGGGTACCCCCAGAGCAC
>NZ_DF968376.1:0-13647 GCF_001270025.1 Streptomyces azureus
ACCCTCAACGCCACACCGGGCCGGAAGGACACGCACCACCACAACCGACCTGACCAAGCACTACTAGGTGGCCGAGGTCTGGGCACGTTCGCTGAGCAGCGTTTGCCCGGCCGCGAAGGCGTCCGGCGCCCGTCGAACTCCGCGTCGTCGTGGACCCTTCGATCGCCGGGATCTACCTCGCCACAGGCCAGGTCCTCACGCTCAGGTTCTACGCGGTCGGCGACGGACCATGGCAGCTACAGGTCCACGCCACGGGCACCGGAGGCAGCGACTTCGTCGTCGAGGCATGGGCCCCTCGGCGAACACGCGCCACGGGGCGGCAACCGGCAGCTCAAACGGGTGATGTTCCTGTCCGCGTTCGCTGCCCTGCACGCTCCCGCCTCCCGTTCCTACTACGACCAGTGCCGGGCCCGCGGCAAGACCCACACGCAGGCTCTTCTCCTTCTGGCCCGCCACCGCATCAGCGTGCTGTTCGCGATGCTCCGCGACGGCACCTGCTACGGACCCAGAACCCAAGCCTCGCTTGACGAAAGACAGAGAGGCACCCCCGCAGGGGCCCTTGTCAACGGCTCGTCACGGATTCGTGGCCAGCGGATCGAGGAACGTCAGCACGGAGGCGTCCTCCTCGATCAGCGGAGCGAGGGCGGTGTTGAAGGGGCCGCCGTACGGGGCGTTCAGGTGTGCCTGGAAGGCGTCCTCGTCCCGGTACACCTCGAAGATCCAGAAGGCGCGGGGCTTCGCCGCCTTGGTGTAGACGTCGAAGGCCAGGTTGCCTTCCTCCTCGCGCACCTTCAGGGCGTACTCCCCGATCAAGTGGGCGACTTCGGCCTCCGCCCCCTCGCGGGCGGTGAACTCGGCGAGCAGGGTCTTCTTCACGGTCTGGTGTCCTTGTCGGTAGCGGGGGTCACTTGTGGGCGGAGTCGAGGTGCCAGACGACGGCCTTGTCCAGCTTCACCGAGCCGTTCTCGGCGAAGACCTGCACTCCCTGGCTGGCGGGGTCGGGGAAGATCTGGTCGGTGATCACGGCCTCGCCGCTGCCACCGAAGACCTCGACGGACGACCAGTCGACCAGGATCCGCAGCTTCACCTTGCCGTTGTGGGCCTTGAGCGGGCCGGTCTGGACGCCGGGGAAGGTGGCGTTGAAGTCCACGGCGCCGGAGCGGCTGCGGTCGACGTACAGCTCCTGCGTGGTGGTGTCGTAGCCGATGACGGTCTCCTCGCCGTCGGCACCCGTGCGCACCTTCAAGCCGAACCGTTCGGCGTCCTCGAGGGAGAAGGTCGCCTCGATGTCGAGCGCCTTGCCCTCGGCCGCACGGCCGATCAGGGGCTTGGACGTGCTCTCGACGGTAACCCCGGTCGCGGACGCCGGGTCCTGCCGCAGGGACCTCACGCCGTCGACCGGCTTGCTGGTCAGCCGGATCCGGCCGTCGATGGTGCGCAGGGCCATCTCCCGGGGGATGCTCTGCGCACCGCGCCAGGGAGCAGTGGGGATGGCGCCGCTGTAGTCCCAGTTGTTCATCCAGCCGACCATGTACCGCTTGCCGCCCGGTGCGTTCTCCCAGGAGACGGCCGCGTAGTAGTCCTTGCCGTAGTCGGCCCAGTCGGCGCGCTGCAGGCCGGACTTGGCGGGGGCGTCAGCGGCGGTGAACCGGTCGGCGAGGATGTGGCCCCAGCCGGCGGTGTTCATGTCGACGATCTGGATCCGCGCCTTCTTGCCGGTGTAGGGACGCATGTCGAAGGAGGCCCAGTCCAGGGTCTCGCTGTTGGAGCCGGTGGCGCTGCGGACGACCTTGCCGTCGACGATGAGGTTGACGGACGTCTCCTGGGAGACGGGCTGGGCCTGGATGTCGGACAGCATGATGTGGTCGACGTTGAGGTGGCCCCAGCCGCCGGTGTTGTCGTCGACGATCTTTATCTGCGCCTTCTTGCCGGCGAGGTCGCTGACGTCCCAGGAGGCCCAGTTGAGAGCCTCGCCGTCCTGTCCGGTGGCGCTGCGCACGACCTGGCCGTCCACGAGGAGTTCGATGGAGGTGGGATTGCCGGCGCCGGCGGGGTGGTTGCCGCCGCCGATGAGGAAGTTGATGTGTTTCTTGTCGATGGTGAACTCGGGTGAGGTGAGGGTGCCCGTGGTGGAGTCGCCGTCCAGGTAACTGTTGACCAGGCCGTCACCGAGGAATCCGGAGACTTCCTGCTGGTTGGGCAGGGTGCCGGTGGCGGGTGCGGTGCCGAAGGCGTCCCCCGTCGTCGTCCAGTCGCCGTAGGTGCCGCCCTCGAAGTCGGCGAGGACCGTGCCCGCGGGCGGGGGCCCCTGTTCCATGACGGTTCCGGGTACGTGCGGATGCCGGCCACCGCCGACCTTGAAGTTCAGGTAGGAGCTGTCGACGGTGAATTCCGGTGAGGTGAGGGTGCCGGTGGTGCCGTCACCTGCGTGGAAGCTGTTGGCGAGGCCCTTGCCGTCGAAGCCCGTGACGGTTCCCTGCCCGGCCAGTGCCCCGGCCGCCGGTCCCTGGCCGAACGCGGTGCCGGTGGTCGTCCACGTACCGAAGTCGGTGCTCTCGAAGTCCTGCACGACCTGGCCGGTGGGCGGGGTGTAGGTGCCCTTGTCCTCGGCGGTGAACTTCTTGCCGTCGAAGTCGCCGATGAAGTACTGGGCGGCCGAACCGCCTGCGATACCACCGGGGTTGATGTTGACGACGAGGACCCACTTGATGTTGTTCTCGTCGCCGTCGACCGCGAGGGGGAACAGGTCGGGGCACTCCCACACGCCGCCCGTCGCGCCCTCGGGCCCGAACTCGCTGAGCAGCTCCCAGTCCTTGAGGTTCTTCGACGAGTAGAACTGCACCTTGTGCTCAGCGGACAGCGACACCGTCATCAGCCAGCTCTTGGTCGGCTCGTACCACTGGACCTTGGGGTCGCGGAAGTCCTTCGAGCCGATGTCGATGACCGGATTGCCCTGGTACTTGGTCCAGGTGCGGCCGCGGTCGGTGCTGTAGGCGAGCGACTGCGCCTGTATGCCCGTGCTCTTGTCGTAGCTGGTGTAGACGGCGACCATGGGCGGATTCTTCTTCGTGCCGAACCCGGTGGTGTTGTCCCAATCGACCACCGCACTGCCGGAGAACACCATCTCCTTGTCGTCGTGCGACAGGGCGAGCGGCAGCTCTTTCCAGTGCACGAGGTCCGTGCTCACCGCGTGCCCCCACGACATGTCGCCCCAGGAGGTGCCGTTGGGGTTGTACTGGTAGAAGAGGTGGTATTCGCCCTTGTAGTAGACGAGGCCGTTGGGGTCGTTCATCCAGTTCTTCTCCGGAGTGAAGTGGAACTGGGGCCTGTAGGTCTCGGTGTACGTCGGGGTGCCGGCGGCGACGGCCTGCGGGGCGAGCGGGGGCGCGGACAGGGCGCAGACGGTCGCCACCGCCGCCAGCATCCGTGTGCGGGCAGGCGGGAATACACGTCCAGAGCTCATGATGTCTCCTGTGCCGTGGCCGTCCACTCGGCGGAGCCTGCGGCCCTGGCGATGGACCGGCCGGAAAGTGACGCCCTGGCGGGGCGGCGTCGTCCAACGCCGCCGACCAGGAATGTCATCGTTGACCTGTGTCATCGATGACATCGAGTGCCTGATGATGAGCGCAACTCCGCCGTCACGTCAATGGCCCGGGCGAGATCGCTCCGGCGCGTGCTGCCGGCGCGTCAGGCCCCGCCGGCCGTCGCGAGCTGCGCCAACTGGCTCTGCCACGGCGGATTGGGACCGGCAACCGAGCAGGTCAGGGCCGCGACCTTCACGGCGAACAGGCAGGCTTCCTCGACATCGGCGAGACGCAGGCCCGTCAACCTGCCGCCGAGGAGTCCGTGGGCGCCGAGGTGATGCAGCAGTCCGGCGGTGAAGGAGTCCCCCGCACCGACCGTGTCGACGACCGGTGCCGCCACCGCGGGCACCTGCACTCGCTCCCCGTCGAGTGAGGCCATGGCGCCCTCGGCGCCGCGCGTGATCACGACGAGCCGCACCCCCGCCGCATGCCAGGTGTCGCACGCCTGCTCGGGGGGCGTTCCGGGCAGGAGGAGATCCAGGTCGTCCTCACTCAGCCGCAGCACGTCCGCGAGGCCGCACCAGTGCGTCAGCCGGTCGCGGTAGACCTGAGGATTCACCAGGAGCGGCCGGACGTTGGGATCGATGCTGATGGTGGCCTGAGGCGAGGATGCCGCCAGGAATTCCTCCACCACCGCCGCGCCGGGCTCACGGACCAGCGCCAGTGACCCGGTGTGCACACAGGCAGCTTGGGAGAGCTCCACCCCCGCCAGTTCGCCGGGGGTCCACTGCCAGTCGGCCGTGTTCTGCGCATGGAACGAGAACGCCGCCTGCCCCGTGGCATCCAGTTCCGCCACGGCCAGCGTGCTGGGCTCGACGGCGGCAACGGCGTACGACAGGTCTACGCCGGACTCTTCCAGGTGGGCTCGGAACAGGCGCCCGAACACATCGCCGGACAGGCGCGCGAGGAAGCGGGCCGGGGTGCCGAGGCGGGCCAGGGCCACCGCGGTATTCGCAGGTCCGCCGCCCGGCAGCACCCGCAGGGCGAGTTCGTTCGAGGCGCTGGCCGGTTCGGTGAAGGCGTCGGCGACACACTCTCCCAGAACGGTGATCTGACGCGAGCTCATGGGCTGCTCTCTCTCGGAAAAAGTGGGGCAAAAGGGCCGTGTCGCGACGCATCCGCTGATCCTGCGCGGGGACACCGGGTGCAGACGTTGCCGATTTGTGACGAGTGGAAGGCATTGACGTTGCCGGGATCCGGAGTCCATCATCCTCGCCATGCAGAGTCAACGATGACATAGGTCAACGATGACATCTCGGGCGGCATGCTCTGAATCCCGACCCCGTGCCGCTCGCCATCCCACAGGAGTCGATCATGTCTCGCACCACTCGCCTGCCCTCCTCCCTCATCAGAGCCGCCGCTGTCACGGGCATCGCGGCCCTGACCCTGACTGCCTGCGGGTCCGGCTCCGGTTCCGGATCGGGTTCGTCCAGCGCCGGTTCGGGTGAGGCCAAGGTCGGCCTGATCACCAAGACCGACACCAACCCGTTCTTCGTCAAGATGAAGGAGGGCGCGGAGAAGACCGCAAAGGCCGAGGGCGTCAAGCTCATGACCGCGGCCGGCAAGTTCGACGGCGACAACGCCGGGCAGGTCACCGCCATCGAGAACATGGTCGCCGCCGGAGTGAAGGGCATCCTGATCACCCCGAGCGACTCCAAGGCGATCGTGCCCGCGATCGAGAAGGCCAAGGCCAAGGGCGTTCTGGTCATCGCCCTGGACACCCCGACCGAACCGGAGAGCGCGGTCGACGCCCTCTTCGCCACCGACAACCTCAAGGCCGGCGAGCTGATCGGCGAGTACGCCAAGGCCGCCATGAAGGGCAAGACGGCGAAGATAGCCACCCTCGACCTCGCGCCGGGAGTCTCCGTCGGCATCCAGAGGCACGACGGCTTCCTGAAGGGCTTCGGCGCCACCGACAAGGACGTCGTGTGCGCCCAGGACACCAGTGGCGACCAGGCCAAGGGCCAGACCGCGATGGAGAACTGCCTGCAGAAGGCGCCCGACATCAACGTCGTCTACACCATCAACGAACCGGCCGCGCTGGGCGCGTACACCGCGCTGAAGGCCAAGGGCCGGGAGAAGGACGTGCTGATCGTCTCTGTGGACGGCGGCTGCACGGGCACCCGGGCCGTCAAGGACGGCAAGATCGCGGCGACCTCGCAGCAGTACCCTCTGAAGATGGCCGCCGAGGGCGTCAAGGCCGTCGTGACGTACGCCAAGGACGGCAAGAAGGCGTCGGGTTACACCGACACCGGCGTCACGCTGATCACCGACAAGGCGCAGGACGGGGTCACGTCGAAGGACACCGCCTACGGCCTGGAGAACTGCTGGGGCTGAGCCGCCCCGCGGGCATCCCGTACCGCCTTTCCCCTCAGTCGGCGGGCCGGCTCCCACCTCCCCGACCGGGAGTCGGCCGCCCTCTCATTCTCCGTCAAGGACCTCGCATGACTGCCACGTCCACGCCACCGTCCACATCCTCGCCGTACGCCGAGCTCAAAGCGCCCACCACGGTCCGCAGGCTGCTCACGCAACCGACCACCGGCCCGCTGGTCGCGCTTCTGCTGGCCTGTGTGTTCTTCTCAGTCTCGACCGACCAGTTCCTCACGGGCGGGAACTTCTCGCTGATCGTGCAGCAGGTCATGGTCGTCGGCACGCTGGCGATCGGCCAGACGCTGATCATCCTGACGGCGGGCATCGACCTGTCGTGCGGGGCCGTGATGGCCTTCGGCAGCATCGTGATCGCCAAGATGGCGGCCGAGGGTTCCCTGCCGCCGTTGGCCGCCATCGCCCTGGGACTGGTCGTGTGCGGCGGTTTCGGTCTGCTCAACGGACTGCTGGTGCAGAAGATCCCGCTGCCGCCGTTCATCGTCACCCTCGGCATGCTGAACGTGGCGTTCGCGATGACCCACATCTACTCCGCGGAGCAGACGGTCACCAACCTGCCCGGCCCGCTGACGGCCCTGGGGCAGACCTTTCCTCTCGGCAAGACCGACATCACCTACGGCTCGCTCGTCACCATCGCCCTGTTCCTCCTCCTCGCCTACGCGCTGAGCAGCACGGGCTGGGGCCGGCACGTCTACGCCCTGGGCAACAGCCAGGAAGCGGCTCGCCTGAACGGCATCCGCACCTCCCGGCTGACCATCGGCGTCTACACCACGGCGGGTGTGCTGTACGGCATCGCGGCCCTGCTGCTCATCTCCCGTACCGGGGTGGGTGATCCGCAGGCCGGACAGACGGACAACCTCGACAGCATCACCGCAGTGGTCCTCGGCGGCACCAGCCTCTTCGGCGGACGCGGATCGGTCCTGGGCACCTTCATCGGCGTCCTCATCGTCGGCGTCTTCCGCAACGGTCTGCAACTGATGGGTGTCGCCTCCATCTACCAGACCCTGATCACCGGAATCCTCGTGATCCTCGCGGTGACCATCGACCAGATCTCCCGGAAGAAGGCACGATGACCGCCCTCTCCTCCCCCACCCCCGTCCTGCAGGCCCGCGGTCTGGTCAAGCGCTACGGCCATGTCACCGCCATCGACGGCGCCGACTTCGACCTGCTGCCCGGCGAGGTCCTCGCCGTCATCGGCGACAACGGCGCCGGCAAGACCAGTTTGATCAAAGCCCTCACCGGTGCTGTGGTCCCGGACGAGGGCGAGATACGCCTCAATGGCAAGCCGATCCAGTTCTCCGGTCCGCAGAGTGCTCGCGCCCATGGCATCGAGACCGTCTACCAGGACCTCGCGGTGGCGGCCTCCATGGACATCGCCTCCAACATGTTCCTCGGCCGCGAACTGCGCCGACCCGGCGTCCTCGGCAGTGTCTTCCGCATGCTGGACAAGAAGCGCATGCGCCAGGAGGCCGCCGAGCACATGGCCGACCTCAAGATCGGGCTGCGTTCCCTGACGCAGGCGGTCGAGACCCTTTCCGGCGGACAGCGCCAGGCGGTTGCCGTGGCCCGTTCCGTCGCCTGGGCCCGCAGTGTCGTCGTCATGGACGAACCCACCGCCGCCCTCGGCGTCAAGGAGTCCGGTCAGGTCCTGGACCTCATCCGCCGCGTCCGCGACAGGGGCATGCCGGTCGTCCTGATCAGCCACAACATGCCGCACGTCTTCGAGATCGCCGACCGGATCCACGTTCACCGGATGGGCCGGCGGGCGGCCCTGCTCAAGCCTTCCGACTACTCCATGGCGGAGGTCGTCGCCATCATGACCGGGGCGCTCAGCGTCGATGAGGCCGGGGATACGGTCGTAGCGGATTCCGCAGCCGCGAAGGCCGCCGGAGTCCAGGCCACCTGACCACCCGCACTCACAGGTTTCCGGCCGAGGCCGCGGCCGGAACCGACGAGCACAGGAGACAGTTCCCCCATGGCAGCGAACCGCCGCCCGACCCTTGCCGACGTCGCACGCGAAGTCGGTGTCAGCGCCAAGACAGTCTCCCGCGTCCTCAACGAGGACGGACCCGCCTCCGCCGAGACGAGGGAACAGGTCCTCGCCGCCGTGGCCAAACTCGGCTTCCAGCCGAACCTCATGGCACGCAACATCCGTGTCGGCGGGCCCGACACCACCATCGGACTGGTCATCCCCGACCTCGGCAACCCCTTCTTCGGAGCCGTGGCCCGAAGCATCGAGGACACCGTCCGCGAGCGAGGACTGACCCTCCTCATGGGCTCCTCCGCGGACGACCCCGACCGTGAACGCGATCTGACCGACAAGTTCCTCGCCCGCCGCGTCAGCGTTCTGATGGTCGTGCCGTCCGTCGGTGCCGACCACTGCCATCTCAAGGCCCATCGCACCAGGGGCCTGCCCGTCGTCTTCCTCGACCGCCCGGGGGCGGGCTTGTCCACGGACAGCGTGGTCAGTTCCAACCGCACGGGCGCCCACGACGGCGTCGCCCACCTCATCGCCCATGGCCACCGGCGCATCGGTTTCGTCGGCGACCTGCCCACCAAGCTCTACACCCGCCGTGAACGCCTCGCCGGTTACCGCGAGGCCCTCCAGGAAGCCGACATCCCCTACGACCGCTCGCTGGTCGCCAACGCCCACGACCAGCACGGGGCCTCCGCCGTCACCTCCCAGCTTCTCGACTCGGCGGATCCCCCCACCGCTCTGTTCGCCGGCAACAACATCGTCGCCCTGGGCGTCGTCACCCAACTCGCCCGCAGCAAGAGGAAAGACGTCGCCGTCGTCGCTTTCGACGACGTGGAACTCGCCGAGGCCCTCGAACCGGCCCTGACGGTCGTCGCCCAGGACCCCGAGGAGATCGGCAGGACAGCTGCCACCACGGCACTGGCACGCCTCGACGGCGACCGCTGCCGCGCACGCACCATCAGCGTGCCCACCCGGCTCATTGTCCGAGGCTCAGGGGAGCGCCCGGCTCCGGCGTAGCGTCTGCCGGTGGGGAGTCCGGCGGGGGTGCGGAGCAGAGGACTGGGATATCACCGTCCTGGTGATCTCCGTGGCTTGCGTGGTCGCCGTCCAACTCCACTGGGGGGAGTTCGCGTTCAGGGTGCCACGTCAGCTTCGGCCCGGGCCAGGGCGACTTCCAGTACGACCAGCAGCGCATCGCGGACCGAGCCCGTCTTCCGTGCGTCGAAGACGATCAGCGGAACGTGCTCGGCTACGTCCAGTGCCCATCGCACTTCGTCGAGGTCGTGCTCGACCTCCCCGTCGAAGGCGTTGACGGCGACCGCGAAGGGGACGTCCTTGTGCTCGAAGTAGTCCACCGCCGCGTAGCAGTCGTCCAGTCGGCGGGTGTCCACGATCACCAGACCGCCGAGGGCGCCCTCCACCAGGTCGTCCCACATGAAGCCGAACCGGTCCTGGCCCGGGGTGCCGAACAGGTACAGCTTGAGCGTCGGGTCGATGGTGATGCAGCCGAAGTCCATGGCGACCGTGGTGGTGGTCTTGCCGGGAGTGTGCGTGAGATCGTCCACTCCTGCCGCGACCTCGGTGATCGCGGCCTCCGTGGTGAGCGGCCGTATCTCGGAGATCGAGCCCACGGTCGTGGTCTTGCCGACACCGAAGCCGCCGGCGATGACCAGTTTGACCGGCGTCGGCGGCTGTTCAACTGGTGTCACGGAGTGTCCCCCGTGAGTCGGGGACGGCACGAAGACCATCGATAACCCTTCGCAGTACGGAGAGATCCTGGGCGGTCCCGGTGTTCGGCCGGTGGACCGTCAGATGCCCTGCGGCACGCAGGTCCTCGGCCAGCACGCGGACCACGTTGAGGTGCAGTCGCAGCCCGGCGGCCAGTTCCGCCACCGACTGCGGCCGCCGGCAGGCCGCGATGATGTCGTGATGTTCGAAGGTGAGCGAGTGCAGGACGGAGAGCCCGGCCGAGGTCGACACGACCTGGGTCTCGACCGGGATCGGCAACGCCGCGCCGCCCCCCGACACGCGGCCTGCGGTCAGCAGGAACGGCCGGATCGCGGGGGCGCGGCCGGCTGCCGGATCCGGCGATCCCCCGGCGTGCCCCGCTGCGTCGTGTGGTGGTCCGCCGACGGCCATCACGATCCCTTTCCGAAGTGCCTGTACCCGTGCCCCGGGCGGGGGGACGGTCAGCCGGCCGGGGCTGCGCCGACACTGTTCTTCAGCTCCAGCACCAGCTGGGGGGTGAGCGCGGCCCCGGCCCGGTTGGCGAAGAGAGTCATCTCGTAGGCGATGTTGCCCAGCTTCGCCTCCTTGGAGGTCACCACTCCCAGGACGGCGCCGCAGCCGATGGCCGACACCAGCACATGGCCGCCCTCCAGATCGATGATGACCTTGTTGAGGCTGCCGAGCCCATAGTTGCCGGAGGCGCCCGCGGCGAGACTCGTCAGGCCGGAAACGATCGCGGCGAGCCGCTCGGAGTCGGCGTGCTCACGCAGTTGGGAGACGGCGATCAGCAGGCCGTCGGACGACACGGCGATGGCGTCGACCACACCGGCGGTCTCCGTGGCGAACCGGTCGAGCAGCCAGGTGAAATCGGCCGCGGCGGCCCGCAGATCGGTGGGTTCCGGCCGCTCGGAACTGCTGTCAGCTGTCGACGTGGTCACTGCCGGGCTCCTTCTGGGATTGCTGGTGGTGCGATGGTGCTGGTTTCGTCCGGGCGTGAGCACTGTCCTGCTCTGCCCTGCGTACGGCTGCCTCGAACTCGTCGAGCTCCGAGCGGACCGCCTCGGCGTCGGCGGGCTGCCGCACCGTCGGCGCCTCCCGGTCCGCCCGCGAAGAGGTCATGGCGAGTGTCGCGCCCCGTACCCGCCGCCGCAGCGGCCGTGAGCCCTCTGCGGCACGCTGTTCGCCCGAGGCGGCCGTCGGCTCCCCGCCGGCGTCCTCGACGGTCCGTTCCACGGTGGTCGGTCCCTCGCCGGTGCGCGCCGGGAGGCGCCGGGGAAGCGGGTCGTGCGACGAGGGGGCCGCCGACCGCTCGGTGACACCGGTGGCGGAGACCGGTACGCACGACGGCGCGAGCGCGGCGGTCTCCTGCCCGGTCCTCACCGGGAACGCCGCCACGGCTCCGATCGGGCCCGTGTCCACGGGCTGGGGGTCCTCGATGTCCTCGGGATTCATGGTCAGCAGGAGCGAGGCGGGGATCCAGACGGTTGCGGTGACCCCGCCGCCCGGCGTACGGCTCAGCGACACGCGCACACCCCAACGCCGGGCAAGACTGCCGACCGCGAAGAGGCCGAGCACCCTGGTCGGCACGAGGTCGAGCCGTTCCCGGCGCACGAGCCGGGCGTTCTCCTCGGCGAGGCGCTCCGCGCTCATGCCGAGGCCGTGGTCGATGACCTCGATCAGCGCCCCGCCGTCCTCGGTGACGTCGGTCCCGGGGCGGACGGCCACCTCGACGGGCGTGTGGGAGGGCGAGAACGCGACCGCGTTCTCCAGCAGTTCGGCGAGCATCAGCGTCAGGTCACCGACGATGTCGGGCGCGACGGTGACCTCCGTCTCGGGCCGCAGAGACACCCGCTGGTAGCCCTCGATCTGGCCGAGCGACGCCCTGATGACGTTCGCCAGGGGGGTCGGCCGGGCCTCGACGCCGGTCTCCCGGATTCCGGCGAGCAGCATCAGGCTGTCGGCGTTGCGCTGGAGGCGTACGGCAATGTGGTCGATACTGTACAGCCGTTCGAGCAGCTCGGGGTCGGTCTCCTCGCGTTCGACGGCGTCGATCAGCATGAGCTGACGTGTCGTCAGGTTGCTGACCCGCCGGCCGACGTTGCCGAACATCTCGGCGACGTTGCGCCGGCTGAGCACCTGCCGCTCCAGCAGCTGGGCGGCGGTGACCTGAACCTGGTTGAACGCCCCGGCCAGTTCGCCGATCTCGTCACGGACCGGGACCGGGATCGACCTCGGCCGCAGGGGGGTGCTGTCGGCGGACTCGTCGTCGGAGACCCGGGCGAGTTCCTCGCCCGCCACATCGACCACCTCCTGGGCGGAGCGGGTCAGGGCCTCCAGGGGGCGCACGACCGAACGCCGGATCAGGACGCAGAAGGTCAGCCAGGCGGCGAAGCCGAACAGGGTCAGACCAAGCAGGTAGACGGCGTTCCGCAGGGCATCCGCGGAGACGGCGTCGGCCCGGGCGGCGGTCTGCTCGATCAGCGACCTGGTGATACCGAGTCGGGCTTCGGACTGCCGGGTCCCGTCGGCGATCGCCTTGCGGAGCTGCGTCGGCGTCTGGCCCTGCAGGGCCCCGGGATCGATCTGGAGCTCCGCGAACCGGGCTTCGACACCGTACTGTTCGGCACTGCGCCGGATGCCGTCCATGCGCAGGACCTGCGCCGGTGTGGCGATGCCCTCGAACCGGTCCAACTGGTGGTCGTAGAGCTTGCGAGCGCCGACCGCCCGGCTGTACTCGGTGAGGGCGTTGGCGTCCCTGGTCTGGGCGGAGAACACGGCGCTCTCGAAGGCCGCGTGGGAGGCGTCGGCGCGCAGCACCGTGTCCAGGAGTGTCACGACAGAGGACGACGAGGTGCCCAAGTAGCGCCCCAGGCCGATGCCGTCGATCAGGTACTCGACCGCGGAGGCGTACGCGGGGTCGATGTTGGCGGCGGGGACATAGCCACGTTCGAGCTTCTCGCGCAGGACACCGAGGCCGCGGATGTAGTCGAACGCCTGCGCCTCCTCAGGCGGCAGGCCGGAGGCGAACGCCGAACGCACGGCGGCGACCTGCGCGTCGGTGCTCCGCTGTGCCCGACGATAGTCGGTGGTCGGCGGCAGCGGGACTCCGGGGCGGGCCGAGTCGTAGTGCACGGAGAGCAGGAGTGCCTGCCGGTGTTCGGCCTGTACGTCGTTGATGAGCTGCGCGACCTGTTCACTGTCGCGCACCAGGTCCGCGATCCGGCCCGCGTCCCGGGCATGCTGCACCTGGCCGTAGGCGCCGACGCCGAGCAGTACGCCGACGACCGCGATGGGCGCGGTCACCAGGACGTTGAGCTTACGCCGGAAGGGCCACCGGTCGAGAACGGTCGCCGCCTTGCGGCTAAACCGCGGAGTCCGGCGGGCATGCCTGGGCTGGTCCGGTGCGTGCGGCGGGTTCCCTGTGGTGGCGGACACCCGGGCCTCCTTCGACGTGTTGCTGAGCGGTGACGGGGATGTCGTGTTCACGGACCGCCGACCGGCCGGCACCGGACGTGACACTTTCGCGGCCTTCATCGCTGATAGGAACGAAGAGATCGCGCCAGGTGTCCGGAACCAAGCTGGGCGAGAGTACCGCCTTTACCATGACATGACAAAGTTTGGGTCATAAAAAATCAATGACGGAATGTTTGCGAAGTATCTCCCGAGTGCAATGCTTCGCCCGGTGAGGCGCTCGCCGTATCGCACACCGCTGATCGATCCCCGGTGCTCAGTGCCGACGTTGACGCGGACCGACCAGTCGAACGCGCCCCTCGGCTCGGGCACGCGCCGCCTCCCCGAGCCACCCGGGCCGCCGACGGGCATCGCCGCCCGCCGGCTTCGCGGGCCTCTCCTCCCGTCGCTGGCCTGATCCTCACGACAGCGACCACGCGCGGGAACCGTCGCCGACCCCCACGCCCCGCCTCCCCACCCAGCCCTGCCCTCTCTCGCACCGTGTTGGAGACCCCGTGCACC
>NZ_DF968377.1:0-3463 GCF_001270025.1 Streptomyces azureus
AGCGGATAGGCGTAGAAGAGGACGAGGTAGAGGGTCACCGGAGCGAGGAAGGCCCAGGCGGCCCACTGTTGCGAGCGGGGGCGAGGCTGTCGTCGAGACGAGGTGCGGGCCGGGAGCGGGGCGGCGGTGGCCGCCCCGCTCCGGTCGAGCAGGGGCCGGCCGCCCGGCGGGTGTGTCGTGCGGTTCATGGGCAGACCACGGGTTCCGGGTTACTTGACGGCGGTCTGCGCCTCGGCGAGCGCGTCCTTGGGCGACTTGGAACCGCTGAGGGCGGACTGGACCGCCTTCCACATCTGCTCGGAGATCTTGGGGTACTTGGTGCCGAGGTCGTCGCTGGTACGGCCCTTGGCCGCACTGACCGCCTCGACCCAGGGCTTCAGCTTCGGGTCGGCCGTGACCTGCTTGTCCTGCACCTCGGCGGTGGGGGCCACGTACGACAGGGTGGTGTCGGTCGCATACAGGTTCTCGGTGCTGGTCAGGCAGGAAACCAGCTTCTGCGAGGTGGCGTAGCGGCCGGTCTCGCCCTGGACCGGGAGGGTGACGAACTCCCCGCCGGTCGGGGCAGCGGCACTGCCCCCGGTGGAGGCAGGGATGGGCAGGACACCGTAGTCGAAGCCCGCCTTCTCGGCGTTCGCGAGCTGCCAGGTGCCGTTCTCGGCGAAGGCGTAGTCGCCGCTCGCGAACTCCTGCCAGCTGGTGGTCTGGGTGTTGTTGATGACGGAGTTGGGCGCGTATCCCTTCTTCAGCCAGTCGGTCCACAGCTTCAGCGCCGCGGTGGCCTCGGGTGAGTCGAGTGCGGTGAGCTTCGCGCCGGAACCCCAGAACCAGGGCAGGAACTGGAAGCTGCCTTCCTCGGTGCCGACCGCGGAGAAGGTGATGCCCTTCTTGCCCGCCTTCTCGGCCTTGGCCAAAGCCGCCGTCAGCGACTTCCAGTCCTTGATCGAGGCGACATCGACGCCGGCGTCCTTCAGGACCTCCTTGTTGTAGTAGAGCGCGAGGGTGTTGGCTCCGATGGGCGTGCCGTACGTCTTGCCGCCCGACTCGCCGGCGGCGAGCAGGTTGGGGCTCACCTTCGAGGTGTCCAGCTTGTTCTCGTCGGTGGTGGTGAGCACGCCGGCCTCGGCCAGCGTGGAGACGACAGGGTTGTCGACGATGAGCACATCCGGGGAGTTGCCCTGCTGCGCCGCGAGGAGAGCCTTGTTCGTCAGGTCGCTGGTGTCGAACGCCGTCCGCTTGATCTTCACTCCGGCCTTGGTGCCGCAGTCGTCCAGCAGCTTCGCCCACGCCGAGTCCTTGGCGAACTGCGGGTACGGGTCCCAGATGGTGTAGGTGCCGCCGCCCGCCGCTTGGGCGGACGTGTCGCCCGTGCCGGTGGAGCATGCGCTGGTGCCGGTGACGACGGCGAGGACGGCCAGGGCCGCGGCCGTGAGACGACGTCCGGTGGTTCTGTTCATCGCTGGTTCCTCTGGGGTGTTCGGCACACGCGTGCCGAGGCAGGTGATCGGAGGGTGTGTGGGTCTGTCCGAGTGAGCCGGTGGAGCCGACCGGTGGGAAGAGGGGCCCGGGAAGATGAAGCGGGGTGTGCCGGACGGCACGGAAGGTACGTTCAGCGATTCGGGGCCGAGCCCGAGCCCGCCCGCACTGCCGCGGACGGTGTGGGTCCCGCGGGCCCGGTGCTGGCACGCAAGGAGGTAGGCGGGGTGAGCAGGTGGTGGCGGGGCGGGGCGTCGGGGTGGTCGAGCCGCTCGACGAGCAGTTCGACGGCGAGGTGCCCCATCTGCTCCGCCGGTACGTCCGCCGCGGTGAGCTGCGGGGTCACCGTCTCCGCCCACCGGCCGGCCACCGCCCCGGTGACGGAGAAGTCGCGCGGCACATGGCGGCCCGCCTGGGCGAGCCCCCGGTACAGGCCGCCCAGCGCGGCCTCGTTGAGCGTGACCAGGGCGGTGGTGGCGGGGTCGTCGTGCAGGATCCGTTCCAGACAGGCCTGGCCGGACGGGGCGTCGTCACCGCAGCAGTACGTCCGGACGGTCAGTCCGCGTTCCGCCGAGGCCTTGGTGAAGCCGTCGAGTCCCCGGTGGGCGGACTCGTACCCGGCCTGCAGGAGTTGTTCGGGTCGGTTGACGAACGCGATCCTGCGATGACCCAGGTCCGCGAGGTGGTGGACACATGCCTCCACCAGGGCGGTGTGGTCCAGCCCGACCCACCAGTCGCCGTCCGGCTGCGCTGTGCGGCCGATGCACACGGCGGGGAAACCCACCGCGGTGAGGTGGTCCACACGGTCGTCCTGAAGCCTGATCTCCATCAGGATCGCGCCGTCGACCCGCCGCTCCCCCAGCAGCCGCTGGAACGAGCGGTCGCTGTCCACACCGCTCGGAGACAGCAGCACGTCGTAGTCATGGGCCGCCGCGGCCTCCACCACGCTGCCGATGAAGTCCAGCTGCATGCCCGTGTAGTGGTTTCCGGCCGGCGGGAAGACCAGACCGAGGGTGCTGGTCCGGCCGTTGGCCAGGGCACGCGCACTCGCATTGGGCGTGTAGCCCAGCTCGTCGATGACCCGCTGGACCTTCCGGCGTGTGTCGTCCGAGACGGGGCGTTTGCCGCTCAGCGCGTAAGAGACCGTGCTCCGCGAGACACCGGCCCGCAGGGCTATTTCACCGATGTTCACGAGACTCCTTGATCGAACCGGTTCGCTACTCGGCGAAAGGCATCCCTTCGCCGGTCATAGGTACTGAAGGGGGAGGAGGCTGGAACCAGTTGTCGAACCGGTTCGGGTGGAGCGAAGGTAGGAGCGAGGCCGGGCGGGTGTCAATGCTTGGTGCGGCACTTGTTAAGTGCGTGTGCGCTGTATTGCCTCGGCGATTGCCGACGCTATTGTCCCAAGCCAACTGATCGAACCGGTTCGACTCGCGGTCACAGCCGACGCCGAGGCGACGGCAGTTGTGAGCGGGATCTCGGGTCCGAAACTGGTCGAGGGCAGACCGCGGATCCCGGACCGGTAGGCCTTGTGCGGGATCTTGTTCGTGCTGCACACCGGCATCCAGTGGGAGTACCTGCCCCGAGAGATGGGCTTCGGCTCCGGCATGACATGCTGGCAGCGCCTGGCCGCGTGGAATGAGGCCGGCGTGTGGGACGCGCTGTACCTGGTGTTACTGAAGCTGCGTGTTGCGTACGCCCGCACCACCGACTTCCGCACCATCACCACCCCGCAGCCCTACATCGACCGCCCCGGCACCCAGAACATCATCGACACCCAGATCGTCGAGGTGCCGTCCGGTGTCGGCAACTACCGCTACGTACGGGCCTCCAGCGCCCGCCAGATCACCCTCGAAGGCAGCAACTCGATCCTCGGCACCTGGGCCGACCTCGGCAACCTCTCCGGCATCGGCCTCACCGGTTCCCAGGTCGAAGGCCCGATGTGGATGAAGTTCCGCGACCGCAACGAATGGACCCTGTACCTCGACCA
>NZ_DF968377.1:3473-16722 GCF_001270025.1 Streptomyces azureus
TTACATGCCGGTCCTGACGACCAACCCGTCCAGCCCCGGCACCTACCGGCTGCCGGCGTCGGGAAGCTACAACCTGGGCGGCACGAAGAAGCGTCACGGTTCGATCCTGAACCTGACGGCCGCCGAGGAGAGCCGTGTACTCGCGCGCTGGCCCAACACGACCGCCAACCGGCTCCAGTCGTTCAGCTTTCAGGATTCGGTACGTGCGGCACGCCAACTTCGACGTGCGTATCGACCAGAACATCACCGGCCCGGACGCCCAGTTCCGGCTGAGGCCCGGCCTGGCGGGCTCCGGCACCGTCTCCTTCGAGTCGGTGAACTTCCCCGGTTACTTGCTGCGGCACTCCAACTACGCGAGGTCTGGTCAGAGGTGGAAAAGAGCACGGCTTCACAGCGCGGCCACCGGGCCACGCTGCAAAGGCGGACGGTCTCGGTGCCCTCGGCTACGTGTCCCCCACCACGACGATGTCGAGGATCCTGGGCCCGTGGACGCCCTCGACACGGTCCAGTTCGATGTCGCTGGTGGCCGAGGGACCCGAGATGAGAGTCAGCGGACGGCAGTGGTCGAGCAGGCCCCATGCCTCGGGTACGTCGGGAGCGATCTGGTCCGCCCGGACCACGCAGATGTGCTGATCCGGAAGCAGGGTCAGGGCCCGCCGTCCCTGGCCCGGACCGTGGTCGAGGGTCACGGTGCCGGTGACCGCGATGGCGGCGGCGACGGTGGTGACCACTGCGTCCGCCGCGTCGAGTTGTCCGACGGTCAGCGGCGGGACATCCGCCAGCAGCGACCACTCCCCCTCCGGAACCAGGTTTTCAGGAAGCCCGGGAGGAACCACCAGGGACCGTGCTCCGGTTCGGGCCAGCGCATGACCGACGGCCGCCGCGGCACCGGACGGCGGAACACGGACCACCGTGGCGCGGTACTCAGCGGCACGCTCGACGAACAGGCCGACGACGTCCGGTCCCATGTGATCGGCGCGGCGACCGTGCGAGGTCGGTACCTCGTCAGGGCGCTCGGAATCCGGCACGCCGGACAGTGCTCCCCGAATCGCGCTCAGGACGGTCTGGCGGCCGTTCATCGTCGTCCCTTTCCCTCCGCTGTCGTACTACCGCCTTCGCTGCCGGCTGGTCGCGTGCGGCGCCACCAGGCGCGCAGGGACTCGCGGGCAGGCGCCGGGGTGTCCCGGGTACCGGACCAGCGGGCGAACGGACCGGGCAGGGCGCCGATCCGGCCGTCACGGGCCAGCAGCCGGGCTCCGGTGGCGGCCAGCCGCTGTACGGTGGCCAGCCGGCGTGGTGAGCCCAGGACGGCACCGGCGGCCTTCATGGCGAGTGCCTCGGATGTGGGCAGCAGTCGGTCCCGGCGTTTGGCCTCCACGGCCTCGGCGCGCAGGTGGACCAGCACCTCGGGAATGTTGATCTTCACGGGGCAGGCGTCGTAACAGGCGCCGCACAGGGTCGAGGCGAAGGGCAGCGAGGCCGCGTTCTCGATGCCGGCCAGCTGCGGGGTCAGGACGGCGCCGATCGGACCGGGGTAGACCGAACCGTAGGCATGGCCACCCGTGCGCTCGTACACCGGGCAGACATTGAGGCACGCCGAACACCGGATGCAGGCGAGGGCCTGGCGGCCCACCTCGTCGGCGAGCGTGGCGGTACGGCCGTTGTCGAGCAGCACCAGGTGGAAGTTCCGGGGGCCGTCGCCCTCGGTGACACCGGTCCACAGCGAGGTGTACGGGTTCATCCGCTCACCGGTCGACGAGCGGGGCAGGAGTTGGAGGAAGACGTCCAGGTCGGCGAAGGTGGGCAGGACCTTCTCGATGCCCATGACGGTGATCAGGGTCTCCGGCAGGGTCAGGCACATCCGCCCGTTGCCCTCCGACTCCACCACCGCCACGGTGCCGGTGTCGGCGGCCGCGAAGTTGGCGCCGGAGACGGCGACCTTGGCGCGCAGGAACTTCTCCCGCAGGTGGAGCCGGGCCGCCTCGGCGAGATCGCGGGGCTCGTCGCTGAGGTCCTCGGGAGCGGGCCTGCCCCACTCCCCCATCTCCCGGCGGAAGATCTCCCGGATCTCGGAGCGGCCCCGGTGGATGGCGGGCACGAGGATGTGCGACGGGCGATCGCCGCCCAGCTGCACGATGAGTTCCGCGAGATCGGTCTCGTAGGCGCGGATGCCCGCGTCCGCGAGCGCCTCGTTGAGGCCGATCTCCTGGGTCGCCATCGACTTGACCTTGACGACCTCGTCCTCGCCGGTCGCCTTCACCAGGGCGGTCACGATGCGGTTGGCGTCGGCGGCGTCCGACGCCCAGTGAACCACTCCCCCCGCGGCGGTCACCGCCTTCTCCATGCGCAGGAGATGGTGGTCGAGATGGCGGAGGGTGCGACGCTTGATCGTCGCGGCTGCCTCCCGCAGTTCCTCCCAGTCCTCCAGTTCGGCGGCGACCGCCAGCCGTTTGTCCCGGATGGTGCCGGTCGCGCGGCGCAGGTTCGCCCGCAGCCGGGTGTCGGCGAGCGCGGTGCGCGCCGCCTCGGGGAAGGCGGGGGTGCCCAGCCATACGACGTTGTCGGCGCCGCTCACCGCACGTCCCCTTCCGTGGAGGCCAGGATCTCGGCCAGGTGCATCGTGCCGACACCGGTACGCAGCCGGGACAGGCCGCCGCCGATGTGGGTGAGACAGGAGTTGTCGCCCGCGCACAGGAACTCCGCGCCGGTGTCCTGCACATGGCGCATCTTGTCGGCCAGCATCGCGTTGGAGACTTCCGCGTTCTTCAGGGCGAAGGTGCCGCCGAAGCCGCAGCAGGACTCGGCGGCGGGCAGTTCGACGAGGTCGATGCCCTTCACGGCGCGCAGCAGCTTCAGCGGCCGGTCGCCGACGCGCAGCATGCGCAGCGAGTGGCAGGTCGGGTGGTAGGTGACGCGGTGGGGGAAGTACGCGCCGACGTCGGTGACGCCGAGGACGTCGACGAGGAGTTCCGACAGCTCGTACACCGTCGGGACCACGTGCTCGACCGCCTCGGCGAGCGCGGCGTCGCCGTACTGGGCGGCCACCACACGGTGGTGGTCGCGCACCATGCCTGCGCAGGACCCGGAGGGGGCGACGACGGCGTCGTAGCCTGCGAAGACCTCGGCGAAGCGGCGCACCATGGGCAGCGTCTCGGGACGGTAGCCGGTGTTGAAGTGCATCTGACCGCAGCAGGTCTGGCCCTGCGGGAACTCCACCGTGTGGCCGAGGCGCTCCAGCAGTGCGGTCACCGCCCGACCGGTGCGGGGGAACATCGTGTCGTTGAAGCAGGTGATGAAGAGGGCTATGCGCATGGGGTTTCCTGGGGCGGGGGCGGGCCCGGGGGTGCGGTGACGCGCAGGTCGTAGGTCCGCATGGCCGTTCCGGTGAAGACGTCGTGACGCTCGGCGGGGCCGAGCCCGGCCGTCAGCTCCCGTGCGACGGCGACCACTTCGGCGTACGTGGCGGCGAGCCGGCAGACGGGCCAGTCGGAGCCGAACATCAGCCGCGCGGGGCCGAAGGCGTCGAGCACGGTGTCGGCGTACGGCGTGAGGGCCGCGATGGTCCACGAGTCCCAGTCGGCTTCGGTGACCATGCCGGAGAGTTTGCAGACGGTGTTGGGGAGGGCGGCGAGGCGCCGGATCTGCTGCGACCAGGGGGTGAGTTCGCCGGACGCGATGGGCGGCTTGCCGAGGTGGTCGAGGACGAAGGTGAGGTCTGGCAGGCGCTCCGCGGCCTCGACGGCCGCCGCGAGTTGGTGGGGCTTCACCACCAGGTCGTAGACGAGTCCCGCTTCGGCGACGGCGGACAGACCGCGCAGGACGTCGGGGCGTACGAGCCAGCGCGGATCCGGCTCGCCCTGCACCTGGTGGCGGATGCCCACCAGGTACTCCCCTCCCGGACCCGCCCGCAGCCCCGCGAGGGTCTCCGCGATGTCGGGGGCGGTCAGGTCGGTCCAGCCGACGACCCCGGCGACCAGGTCGCTGTCGGCGGCCAGGGCCAGGAACTCCGGGGTCTCCTCCGGCACGGTGATCGTCTGCACCAGCACGGTGGCCGTGACCCCGGCCGCGCGGGCCTCCCGAGCCAGATCGGCGAGGGTGAAGTCGCGTCGCAGCGGGGCGAGTTCGTCTCCGCTGATCCAGTCCTGGTCGCGGACGGACAGGTCCCACACATGGTGGTGGGCGTCCACGACGCCGGGCACGGTTTGCGCTGCGGTCACAGTTCCCACACCACCGGCAGTGAGGCGTCCGCGCCCTGCGCGGAGTAGTCGTGGACGACGTCGAGCAGGTCGGCCATCCGGGCCTGCCAGGCGATGTTGACAGGCAACTTGTCGAGTGCGGCGATCATCGCCGGGTAGTCCTCGACCTCCAGCACATGGAACAGGTCCGTGCCGCTGCGCCAGATCGTCCATTCCCGCACTCCCGCGGCGCGGATGGCGGCGGTGAGTTCCTCGGGCACCTCCCGGTGCGCGGCCTCGTACTCCTCGATGCGGTCGGCGCGGACCTTGGTGTGCAGGGCGACCCTCATGACGGCTCCTTCGACGGCATGGCTTCCCCGGTCGGCGCGGCTTCGCCGGCCTGTGCGGTTACGGGGACGGGGGTGTCCGCATCCAGCAGGCCCTCGGCGCGCAGTTCCTCCCACAGGGCGTCCGGAATCGGGCGCCGCAGCTGCTCCACCGTGTCGCGTACCTCCTGAGGGGTGCGCGCGCCGGTCAGGACGCTGTTGACCGCGGAGTGGCCGAACGGGAAGCGCAGCGCGGCGGCCCGCAGCGGCACGCCATGGCGTTCGCAGACCGCGAGGAGCCGCAGCGCCCGGTCGAGGACCGGCTGCGGAGCGGGTGCGTAGTCGTACGTGGCGCCGGGCCGGGGGGCCGTCAGCAACCCGGAGTTGAACACCCCGCCGATGACCACGCTGCGGCGGCGGGCAGCTGCCTCCGGGAGCAGTTCGGTGAGCGAGTCCTGTTCCAGGAGGGTGTAGCGGCCGGCCAGCAGCACCACGTCGATGTCGGTCTCGCGCACGAACCGGGCGGGCAGCGCGGACTGGTTCATCCCGACTCCGATCGCCCCGACCACGCCTTCGGCGCGCAGCCGCTCCAGCGCCGGGTACGCCTCGCGCAGCGCCTGGTCGGCGTGGTCGTCGGGGTCGTGGAGCAGGGCGATGTCGATCCGGTCGAGGCCGAGGCGTTCCAGGCTGGCCTCCAGGGAGCGCAGCACTCCGTCGGCGCTGAAGTCCCAGACGCGGCGGTGGGTGGCCGGGACGGCGAAGCCGTGGGCGAGGTCGTCGCCGGCACTGCCGTCCGGGTCCGGTACGAGAAGCCGTCCCACCTTGGTGGAGAGCGTGTAGGTGTCACGGGGGCGGTCGCGCAGCGCGGCGCCGAGCCGCCGTTCCGACAGGCCGAGACCGTAGTGGGGCGCGCTGTCGAAGGTGCGGATGCCGGCGTCCCAGGCCGCCTCCACCGTGGCGTGGGCGGCCTCGTCGGTGACGGGGTGGAAGAGGTTGCCGAGGGCGGCACAGCCCAGCGCCAGTTCCGAGACCGGTACCGTGCCGCCGCCCAGCGTGGTGGTCCTCACGACCGGTCCACCGGGCGCAGTCGCAGTCCCTGCATGCCGCCGTCCACCGCGAGCGCGGTGCCGGTGACGGACGCCGCGGCCGGACTCGCCAGGTAGACGATGGCGGCGGCGACCTCGTCGGCGGTGACCAGGCGTCCCATGGGCTGGCGGGCGTTGAGGGCGGCGCGCTCCGCCTCGGGATCGTCGGCCGCGTCCAGCAGCCGGGCCACCCAGGGAGTGTCTGCGGTGCCGGGGTTGACGCAGTTGACGCGGATGCCCTCGCGGACGTGGTCGGCGGCCATGGCCAGGGTCAGCGACAGCACGGCGCCCTTGCTGGCGGAGTACAGGGCCCGCTGCGGCAGTCCGGCGGTGGCCGCGATGGAGCAGGTGTTGACGACGGACGCAGTGCCCGGACGGGCAGTGGCAGCGCGGCGCAGGTGGGGCAGGGCGGCACGGGTGGTGCGGACGATGCCGAGGACGTTGACGTCCAGGACCCGGTGCCACTGCTCGTCGGAGTTGTCCTCGACGGTGCCCGCCGCGCCGATGCCCGCGTTGTTGACCAGGATGTCGATGCCGCCGAGCCGATCGGCCGCCGTGCCCACGGCGGCGCGCACGGAGGCGTCGTCGCTGACGTCGGCCTGGAGGCCGAGCAGCGGTTCGCTGACGCCGCCCGGGTCGAGGTCGAGCACGGCGACCGCCGCGCCCTGGGCCGCCAGTGCGCGGGCCGTGGCGAGCCCGATGCCGGACGCGCCCCCGGTGACGACGGCTTTGAGCCCTGACAGACCGCTCATGCCACGTCCTCCGGTCCAGCGAGGTCGGCGGCCCAGAAGGCGCCGTCCGGGTAGCGGTATTCGGCAAGGGACGCGGGGTGCATGGTGGCGGAGAAGCCCGGGGTCAGCGGCGCCGTGTAGTGACCGTCGCGCATCACCACGGGCGCGGTGAAGTGCTCATGGAGGTGGTCGACGAACTCGATGACGCGATTCTCGGTCGTGCCGGACAGCGCCAGGTAGTCGAACATCGACAGGTGCTGCACCAGCTCGCACAGGCCCACTCCGCCGGCGTGCGGGCAGACCGGCACCCCGAACTTCGCGGCGAGCAGCAGGATCGCGAGGTTCTCGTTGACCCCTGCGACCCGGGCCGCGTCGATCTGGAGCACGTCGATGGCATCGGCCTGGAGGAGTTGCTTGAAGATGATGCGGTTCTGCACGTGTTCGCCGGTGGCGACCTTCACGGGGGCGACGCCCCGGCGGACGGCGGCGTGGCCCAGGACGTCGTCGGGGCTGGTGGGCTCCTCGATCCAGTACGGGTCGAACTCGGCGAGCGCGTTGGTCCACTCGACCGCCTCCCCGACGTTCCAGCGCTGGTTGGCGTCGATGGCGATGCGGATCTTCTCGCCGACGGCGGCGCGGGCGGTGCGCATGCGGCGGATGTCGTCGGCGAGGTCGGCGCCCACCTTGAGCTTGATCTGGGTGAAGCCGTCGGCGACGGCCTGCTTGGCCAGCCGGGTGAGCTTCTCGTCGGAGTAGCCGAGCCAGCCCGGAGAGGTGGTGTAACCGGGGTAGCCGCGCTCCAGCAGGAGACTCTCTCGCTCCGCGAGCCCGGTGCGGCCCTCGCGCAGCAGCTGGAGGGCGTCCTCGGGGGTGAGGGCGTCGGCGATGTAGCGGAAGTCGACCTGGGAGACCAGCCACTCGGGGTCGGCGTGGGCGAGCAGTCGCCACAGGGGCTGCCCGGCGCGCTTGGCGGCCAGGTCCCACACGGCGTTGACGACCGCGCCGATGGCCATGTGCATCACGCCCTTCTCGGGGCCCAGCCAGCGCAGCTGGCTGTCTCCGATCAGGTCACGGCTGATCGAGCCCGGGTCGGCGCACAGCTCCTCCACGGAGCGGCCCACGAGGTGGGGCCGCAGGGCACCGATCGCGGCGACCTGGACGTCGTTGCCTCGTCCGATGGTGAAGGTGAAGCCGTGGCCCTCGTGCCCGTCGACCGCGTCCGTGCGCAGCACGAGATAGGCGGCGGAGTAGTCGGGGTCCGGGTTCATCGCGTCGGAGCCGTCCAGTTCCCGCGAGGTGGGGAAGCGGATGTCGTAGGTGTCGACGGCGGTGATCCGGGCGGAGGTCGTAGTCAAGGTGGTCCTGCCTTTCACGCTTGGGTGAAGGTCTGGCGCTGGCTGCCGAGGCCGTCGACGGAAAGCTCGACGGTGTCGCCGGGGCGCAGGAAGGGAGTGCCGGGGAGTCCTAGAGCCACGCCCGCGGGCGTACCGGTGTTGATCACGTCACCCGGTTCCAGGACCATGTACTGGCTCAGGTACGACACGATGTGGTCGACCGGGAAGATCATGTCGCCGGTGCGGCCGTCCTGCCGCTTCACCCCGTTGACGCTGAGGTGCAGGCCGAGGTCCTGCGGGTCGCCGACCTCGTCGGCGGTGACCAGCCACGGGCCGAGCGGGTTGAAGGTCTCGCAGGACTTGCCCAGGTCCCACTGCGGGGAGTACTCCAGCTGGAACTCGCGCTCCGAGACGTCATGGCTGATCGCATAGCCGGCGATCACGGCCCGCGCGGCCTCGGGTCCGTCGAGGTAACGAGCCCGCCGTCCGATGACGACCGCCAGCTCGACCTCCCAGTCGGTCTTGACCGAGCCTCGGGGGATCAGCACCTCGTCGTACGGGCCGACGACCGTGCCCGGGTCCTTCATGAAGACCACCGGGCGGGGCGGGATCGCGGCGCCGGTCTCGGCGGCGTGGTCGCGGTAGTTCAGCCCGACGCAGATGATCTTGCCGGGACGGACGAGGGGGGCGCCGATCCGCAGGCCGTCGGTGTCGAGCTCGGGCAGTCCGCCCGCCACGACGGCCGCGCGGGCCCGGTCCACTCCCCCGGAGGCGAGGAAGTCGCCGTCGATGTCCCGGGTCACCGAGGAGAGGTCCAGCAGCCGGCCGTCGTCGGTGCGGACCGCGGGTCGTTCCTCGCCGGGGGCGCCGACTCGTAGCAGTTTCACTGGGGGCTCCCTTGCCGTGCGGGGTTTCGTCTGAGTGTGGGTCGCCGTAGGGCTGAGCCGCCTGCGGTGCGCCGGGCCGGGCCTGCCCTGACGGGCTCCGCTCATCCACCTCTGTAGTCATCGGATGTATGGCGGCACAGTGACCCTAGATGCGGACATCGCGCCTGGCAACGGATTCCTCGGATGTATTTTCTCGACGTTGCCAGTCAGGCCCGCACAAGTGCAGATTCACCATGGTCGCCCCGGGCCACGAGGTCGACACGCGAGCCGCCATCCGATGAATCCGAGGTGAGCCGCGAGGTCACCTCCACTGGTGAGAACGACACCGGCAGGCACACGACGGACCACCCCAGGCGTATACGGGTCCTCCGGGCACTCCCCCGGCCCCGCTTCCGCCGGCCCAGGTGGCTCCGTTGTCGAATCGTGAGCTTCCGCAGCGCCCCGCCCGTCACGCACAAGGTCGAAACTGTGCAGGTCGCGAAGGGTGTCAGTGGGAAGCGGCCCGGCCGGAACAGTGTCTTCGCTCACTACGGCGTGATGTCCCGCACATCTGTGGCGGCGAACCCTTGTCAACGTCGGCAACGCCGTCGTACGGTCCTCGACGTCCGGTATACATCGGAGGAATGGCTGCACGGTCCTGTACGCCCATTCGGCTCGCATCCGTGCGGTCGCTCCGCCTCCGCATCTCCCGGTCCCCGGCTGACCCTCACACCCACCCCACAGGGCATGATCCGCGCACCTCCACGCCGGATCGGCAACTGCCCGTCCGGCGACCTCGCCCCTCCCCCGCAGGCAGGTACGCCCTCCCCACCGTCGCCCTGCGGCCCCAGTGCCCCTGGCTAAGGAGAGAACACGGCCATGAACCTCGCTCGCACCCGCTCCACCGCCGCAGCCGCCACCGCTGTTCTCGCGGTGCTGACACTCGCCACCGCGTGCAACCGCGAAAGCACCGGCTCGGCCGCCTCCGGCGGTGACAAGCCCGCCATCGGGATCGACCTGCCGCGCTCCGACTCCGACTTCTGGAACTCCTACGCGCAGTACATCGAGAAGGGCGTCAAGTCCGACGGCATCAAAGCGCTGCCGATCAGCAACTCGCAGAACGACGTCACCAAGCTCGTCGCCAACGTGCAGGTGTTCCAGAACACCGGGGCCAAGGCCGTGGTCATGGCTCCGCAGGACACCGGGGCCATCGCCTCCACCCTCGACACCCTCGCGTCGAAGAAGATCCCGGTGGTCAGCGTCGACACCCGGCCCGACAAGGGCGACGTCTACATGGTCGTGCGCGCCGACAACCGGGCGTACGGCACCAAGGCCTGCGAGTTCCTCGGCAAGCAGCTGGGCGGGAAGGGCAAGGTCGCCGAGTTCCAGGGTGCCCTGGACTCGATCAACGGGCGCGACCGCTCCGAGGCTTTCGCGGAGTGCATGAAGACCAAGTTCCCGAAGATCAAGGTGTTCGAGCTGCCCACCGACTGGAAGGGCGACGTGGCCTCGGCCAAGCTTCAGTCGCTGCTCGCCCAGCACCCGGATCTGAACGGCATCTACATGCAGGCGGGCGGTGTCTTCCTGCAGCCGACCCTGGCGCTGCTGGAGCAGAAGGGCCTGCTCAAGCCGGCCGGCCAGAAGGGGCACATCTCGATCATCTCCAACGACGGCATCCCGCAGGAGTTCGAGGCCATCCGCAAGGGCCAGATCGACGCCACCGTCTCCCAGCCCGCCGACCTCTACGCCAAGTACGCGCTGTACTACGCCAAGGCGGCGGCCGAGGGCAAGACCTTCAAGGCGGGCAAGACCGACCACGACTCCACCATCATCAAGCTGCCCAACGGCCTCGAAGACCAGCTGCCCGCCCCTCTGGTCACCAAGGACAACGTCGACGACAAGACCCTTTGGGGCAACAACGTCGGCGGATGACCGGCGCTCCCCGCCCGCCGCGTCGGGGGACGCACAGCCTCCCGCCCCCCGACGCGGGCAGCCTCCCGCACCCCTCGGCTCCAGCCTCCGTACACGAAGGACGGTATCCACCATGGCGGACACCGCGACCGCCCCGGCGACCGGCCCCGGCACTCCGGCCCCTGTGGCCGAGGCGACCGGTATCAGCAAACGATTCGGCGCGACCGTCGCACTGCGCGACGCCCGTATCACCGTCGCCCCCGGCGAGGCGCACGCCCTGGTCGGACGCAACGGCGCCGGCAAGTCGACACTCGTGTCCATCCTCACCGGCCTCCAGCAACCCGACACCGGCACGCTGCGCTTCTCCGGCGAGCCGGCACCCGCCTTCGGTGACATCGACGCCTGGCGCTCCCGCGTGGCATGCGTCTACCAGCACTCCACCGTCATCGGTGACCTGACCGTCGCCGAGAACCTCTTCCTGAACCGGCAGAGTGCCGGCGCGGTGCAGCCCATCCGCTGGAAGCAACTGCGCCGGCGTGCCGAGGAACTGCTCGGCGAGTACGGCGTGGCCGTCGACGCGACCGCGCGGGCCAAGGACCTCACCGTCGAGCAACGGCAGTTCGTCGAGATCGCACGGGCCCTGTCGTTCGGTGCACGCTTCATCATCCTCGACGAGCCGACCGCAAAACTCGACGCCCGCGGCATCAACCGCCTCTTCGGCAAGCTCCGCGACCTCCAACGGCAGGGCGTCGCCTTCCTCTTCATCTCGCACCACCTGCAAGAGGTGTACGACCTCTGCACCACCGTCACCGTCTACCGTGACGCGGCCCACATCCTGACCGCGCCCGTCGCCGAACTCGGTCACCAGGCACTGGTGGAGGCCATGACCGGCGAGTCGGCCTCCACGATCACCGCTGCCGGGGGTTCTCCGGTCGTGCGGGAGGACGCCCCGGAACTGCTGGCGATCGACGGCCTGACCCTGCCCGGCGTCTGCGAGGACATCTCCCTCTCGGTCCGCTCCGGCGAGGTCGTCGGGCTCGCCGGCGCCACCGCCAGCGGCAATGTGCAGGTGGGTGAGACGATCGCCGGTCTGCACCGCGCCAAGGAAGGCCGTATCACGGTGGGCGGCAGGAACGTGCGCACCGGCAGCGTGCCGTCCGCGCTCACCGTCGGAGTCGGTCTGGTCCCCGAGGACCGCCACCTCCAAGGGCTGGTGAACAACCGCAGCGTGGCGGAGAACGCGACGCTCACCGTCACCGATCAGCTCGGTCCGTTCGGCACGGTGCTGCCCGCCCGCACGAAGGCGTTCGCCGGACGCATGATCAGGGACCTCGACATCAAGACGCCGGGAGCCGCCACCCCGGTCTCCGCCCTCTCGGGCGGCAACCAGCAGAAGGTCGTCGTCGCCCGGGCCCTGGCCACCGATCCGCACGTCCTGGTGGCCATCCGCCCCACCAACGGAGTGGACGTCAAGTCCAAGGAGTTCCTCCTGGGCCGCATCCGGCAGGTCGCGGACGGCGGCAAGGCCGCGCTGATCGTCTCCGACGAACTGGACGACCTGAAGGTCTGTGACCGGGTCGTCGTCATGTTCCACGGCCGCGTGGTCGCCGAGTTCGACCGCGGCTGGAAGGACGAGGTCGTCGTCGCCGCCATCGAGGGCGTCAGCGGCGGCACGGCCCCCGCCACCGCGTCCCCCGCATCCGCCGTACCCGCCTCAACCGGCACAGACGAGCACGGAAGGTAGTCATGTCCGCCACCACAGATCTCACCGACCCCGCAGTGAGCAAGGCCGAGCCGGCCGCCGCGGACACCGCGCGCCGCCGGGTCGACTTCGGGCGCTTCCGTGAACTGTCCCTGGTCCCGGCGATCCTCGTCCTCGGCCTGATCGGGTTCATCGTCTCGCCGGCCTTCCTGACCGCCGACAACCTCATCGGCGTGGCCCAGCAGTCCACCGAGCTCAGCCTGCTGGTGCTGGCCACCGCATTGATCCTGATCTGCGGCCGGATGGACCTGTCCCTGGAGTCCACCATCGGCGTGGCGCCCGTCATCGCCGTGTGGCTGGTCCTGCCGACCAGCGGAGCCCGGTTCACGGGTCTCGGGATGTTCCCCGAGTGGACGGCCGTACCGCTCTGTCTGCTGGTGGGCGTGGTGATCGGGGCCCTCAACGGCTTCCTGATCCTGAAGCTGCGCCTCAACGGCTTCATCGTCACCCTCGGCATGCTCACCATGCTGCGCGGACTCCAGGTCGCCCTCTCCGAGGGCCAGTCCATCGTGGAACTGCCGTCTTCCTTCACCTACCTGGGCAAGTCGTCGTGGCTGGGTGTCCCGGCCGCGATCTGGATCTGCGTGGTGCTCTTCGCCATCGGCGGCAGCGCGCTGGCCTGGCTGCGCCACGGCCGGGCGCTCTACGCGATCGGCGGCAACCCGGAGGCGGCCCGTACCGCCGGCATCCGCGTCGACCGCATCGTGTGGATCGTCCTCATCCTCGGCAGCGTCCTCGCCGCGTTCGCCGGCATCCTCTACAGCGGCCACTACGGCTCCATCTCCGCCACCCAGGGCAGCGGCTGGATCTTCCAGGTCTTCGCCGCGACCGTCATCGGCGGAGTCAGCCTCAACGGCGGCAAGGGCTCGATCTTCGGCGCGCTCACCGGTGTGCTGACGCTGCAACTCGTCGTGAACGTCATGACGTTGGCGGGTGTACCAGCGCTGTGGAACCAGTTCCTCAACGGAGCCATCATCATCGTCGCACTGATCATCTCCCGCTTCGCCTCCGGCGAGAAGCAGGAATAGCCACGTACCGCGGGCGGCTCCGCCGGGCCCC